>JBHADF010000043.1:0-17536 GCA_041854955.1 Anaerovoracaceae bacterium
GTTCGATTCCCTACTAACTCTATAAACAACAATGCCCGCACCAAGTGCGGGCATTGTTATTTGGAGCTACTGAAGGGAATCGAACCCCCAACCTGCTCATTACGAATGAGCTGCTCTACCATTGAGCCACAGTAGCATATGGATTTTTTCAACATTGCTATTATATTACAATCCACCTTACTTTTCAAGGATTTTTAGCGGCAAACCATATTTTCTGCCCGCCGTTAAGTCCTTATTTTTATTTATCGGTCTTCTTTGCTTTCTTCTCTCCATTGACATACTTGCAATATTCCACTATGGGGCATTGGTCGCACTTGGGTTTTCTGGCATCGCAAATCTGCCTGCCGTGAAAAATCAGGCTGTGATGTGTCCTGGACCATCTATTTTCCGGGATGGCCTTCATCAGTGCCAGCTCCGTCTTCAGCACATCCTTTTCCTTAACCAGGCCGATTCGATTGGAAACTCTGAATACATGGGTATCCACGGCTATTCTTTGCTGCCCGAAGCCTACGGAAAGGATCACATTGGCCGTCTTTCTTCCTACACCCGGCAATGCCACGAGAGCATCGTAATCCTCCGGGACTTGGCCTCCGTGATTTTCCACCAAGCCCTTGGCTAAGCCGACGATATTCTTCGCCTTTGTCTTATACATGCCAATCCGTTTTATATACTCCTCCACTTCCTCAGGCTTTGCAGCTGCTAAAGCGTAGGCATCCGGATAGGCCTCAAACAAGGCGGGAGTAATGAGATTTACCGCTTTATCCGTGGTTTGAGCCGACAAGGCCACTGCCACTACGAGCTGAAAAACGTTAAGGTGATCCAAGGCGCATTCCGCATCGGGATACTGTTTTTCCAATATATCTAAAATTTTATTTACTTCTTTTTTCTTAAACAATTTCTGTCCTCTTTCTTGACTCTGTTTCCGCGGAATGTTAAAATTGTATACAATTTCACGGAGGTGTGCTATGTTAAATATTGATTTCCTTAACAACGATTACGAAGGTGGAAAGACTGCCGCCGAAAAGGTGGAAGAAGCCATTTCCATAGATATTCTCACCGGTGTCTTAAAGCCGGGTAGCCGCATAATAGAGGATAGGCTCTGCGAAAAGTACCACATGAGCCGTACCCCTCTAAGGCAGATAATTCAAAAAATTGCGGCTAACGGCCTAATACAGCTTATTCCCAATCGAGGTGCCTTTGTAATAGGCATAACTGAGCGTGATGTGGAAGACTACTTCTACATTCGCTCCCTCCTCTACCCCCAGTGCGTAAAATGGGCTATCCAGCGCATCACCGAAGAAGAATACTCCATGCTGGAGGAAACCTTCTACTTCATGGAATTTTACACAGCCACCGGTGATATGGACAAAATGCATCGCATAAACTCCGGCTTTGATGCCATAATATATAACGCCTGCCATAATTTACAGCTGGAGCGTGCTCTCCTCAAATACGACTTCATCATAAAATATGTAAACTACGGAATTATCTACCCCCACAATTATCTCACTACGGTTTTGGAGGAGCATCGAGCCATCTTCAACGCCTTCCGGGATAAAAATCCGGATGCCGGCTACGAAGCTGCTCAGATCCATGCCTATAAGTCCATGCTCCGAAGGAAATAGACTTCCTTCAGCCCGCCAAGAGACTGCCGGCACCCCGGAAAACACCCAGACAATCAATAACCTCTCAAGAAGCCTTGAGAGGTTATTTTATCATACTATGCTTGGAAAATCAACTTTTCCCCGTCGGTGTCGATGGTGGCACTGCCTCCGTCGACCAACTGCCCCTTTATAATCATGGCAGCGATTTCCGTTTCTATATGCTTCTGCACATAACGCTTTACAGGTCTTGCGCCGTAAAGGGGATCATAGGCTTCATCAGCTATGAAGTCCTTGGCCTTTTCCGTCAGGGTCAGCTTCATATCTCTGTCTGACAGCTTCTTCTGCAAGCCCTTCAGAGAAATATCTATGATATTCTTTATCTGTGTCTTTGTCAGAGCTGAGAACAGAATTATGTCGTCCACTCTGTTGAGGAATTCAGGTCTGAAATAGTCCTTAAGTCGGCCCTCTACCCTTTCCTTGACCTCCTCGGCTATGGTTCCGTCTTCTCTCATATTGTCCAGCAGTTCTCCACTGCCTATGTTAGAAGTCATGATGACCACCGTGTTCTTGAAGTCTACGGTTCTTCCCTGATTGTCCGTCAATCTTCCGTCGTCCAAAAGCTGGAGCAAAATGTTAAACACATCGGGATGGGCTTTTTCAATTTCATCTAATAGAATTACGCTGTAGGGCTTTCTTCTTACGGCTTCCGTAAGCTGGCCCCCTTCATCGTAGCCCACATATCCCGGAGGGGCACCTACCAGTCTTGAAACTGAATGCTTCTCCATGTATTCCGACATATCTATTCTTATCATATTTCTCTCGGAGTCAAAGAGAGCTTCCGACAAAGCCTTGGCCAGCTCCGTTTTTCCTACTCCCGTAGGGCCTAAGAATATGAAGGAGCCGATAGGTCTGTTTTCATCCTTCAGGCCGGCTCTTGCTCGTAAAATAGCCTCGCTTACAGCCTGTACCCCGTCTTCCTGTCCGATGACTCTCTTGTGAAGAATATCAGGAAGTCTCAACAGCTTATCCCTTTCGCTTTCCACCAGCTTTGCCACGGGAATTCCTGTCCAGCCGGATATAACCTCAGCTATTTCATCCTCCGTAACCTCTTCCTTGAGGAGCCTGTCTTCGCTTTCCTCCATGGCTTCCGCCTTGGCCTTTTCCGCCTCCAGACGCTTTTCCAGCTCCGGCAAGGTTCCGTATTTCAGCTCTGCCAGCTTCTCTAGGTTGTACTGTCTTTCAGCTTCTTCGATAAGGTGCTTCACATCCTCTATCTGCTGCTTAGTCTCCTTAACCTCGGAAATAGCCTTCTTTTCATTTTCCCATTTGGCGCGCATGGAAGCGTTTTCCTCTTTCAGGGAAGCCAGCTCCTTTTCCAAGGTTTCCAGCCTTGCCTTGGCAGCCTTGTCCTCTTCCTTGGCCAGTGCCTGCTTTTCTATTTCCAGCTGCATTATCTTGCGGGAAATTTCATCTAATTCGTGAGGTAAGCTGTCAATCTCAGTCCTTATCCTTGCCGCTGCCTCGTCCATCAGGTCGATGGCCTTGTCCGGCAAAAATCTGTCGCTGATATATCTGTCGGAAAGGGTTGCACAGGCTATCAAAGCGTTATCCGTAATTCTGACGCCGTGATGAATCTCGAACCTTTCCTTCAGGCCTCTCAAAATTGAGATGGTGTCCTCTACCGTAGGCTGGCTTATCATAACCTTTTGGAATCTACGCTCTAAGGCCGCATCCTTCTCTATATATTTTCTGTATTCGTCTAAGGTGGTGGCGCCTATGCAGTGGAGCTCGCCCCTCGCCAATTTTGGCTTGAGCAAATTACCTGCATCCATGGAGCCTTCCGTCCTGCCGGCCCCCACGATGTTGTGGATTTCGTCTATGAAAAGTATAATCTTTCCTTCAGATTTTTCCACCTCGTTGAGGACTGCTTTCAGTCTCTCCTCAAATTCACCTCTGAACTTTGCTCCGGCTATGAGGGCTCCCATATCCAAAGCGAAGATGGTCTTGTCCTTCAGTCCCTCCGGCACGTCACCGTTCAAAATACGCTGAGCCAGGCCTTCTACCACCGCAGTCTTACCAACCCCCGGCTCTCCTATGAGTACCGGATTGTTTTTAGTCCTCCTTGACAAAATCTGGATGGCATGGCGAATTTCGCTGTCTCTGCCGATTACAGGGTCCAGCTTCCCGTCTCTTGCCATCTTCAGCAGGTCTCTGCCGTACTTATTCAAGGCATCGTAATTATCCTCCGGATTTTGGGATGTTACTCGCTGATTTCCTCTGACCTTGGAAAGGGCCTCCAGAAAATTGTTTTTATTGACCCCGTAGCCTTTAAGGAGCCTGCCGCTTGTGGTGTCCTTTTCTTCCAAAATGGCCAAATAAAGGTGTTCCACGCTTATATATTCATCCTTAAAGTCTCCTGCAATCTTCTCACTTTGGGTAAGGAGATTTTGAAGTCTTCTCGATGTATACATTCCGTCTCCGCCGCCGCTGACCTTAGGAAGCTTTTCCATTTCTCTTTCCAAGTCCAAGGCTAAAGCGGCTCCATCTACATTGAGATACTTCAGCAATTTAGGTATAAGCCCATCCTTCTGGGTCAAGAGTGCCAGATGGACATGTTCCACATCCAGTGTCTGGTTCCCTAAACTTGCGGCTATAGACTGGCTGTCTATTATAGCCTGTTGTGCATTTTGTGTGTATCTTTCTATATTCATAATATATTCCCCCTCTATATTTTTTTACAAAGTTTGACTTGCTATGATATTATGATACACCCTAAAAAACAAAAAGTAAATAGAAAATTAGCACTCATTGTGACAGAGTGCTAACAATTTTGTGTTTAATATGTATTTTTGCAGATTTCAGCCTTATGACTCCTTCTGTTTTACTAAGCCAGCAACCAATTTAGGATGATTTCATGTATGGGGGAGATTATTATCCTGGTCACAGAAAATATAATCATAGTCATCAAGATGAACTGTCCGTTTTGATACAAGGTGTAATACCAGCTGTATTTTCTCAGGTCAAATACCTGGGTCAGCATGCCGAAGCCGTCTAAAGGAGGCACGGGCAGCAGGTTGAATATCATCAATACAATATTTATTGAAATGATATACAGTATGATTTCAAAGGTTATTTCCCATATGGTGCTGTAGCTGGCAGCCACTTCCCTCGCCAGAAACTTAAGCAGGAATGAAAAGGCCACAGCGATAAGGAAGTTTACCGTAACTCCTGCTATGGAAACTATGAATTCATCCCTTCTCTTGTGCTTATAGTAATTGGGATCTATCTGCACCGGTATTCCCCACCCAAAGCCGGCTATGAGCAAGGCTATGAAGCCTACAGGGTCTATATGCTTTATTGGATTTAAGGAAAGTCTCCCCTGAAGCTTAGGAGTGGGATCTCCCAGCAAATATGAGGCATAGCCGTGAGCCGCCTCATGGAAAGTCAGTCCGATTATAATCCCCGGCAGAATCACCAGCTTGTCATAGAACCAGTCTCCTGGATGCTCGCCTCCGTTTAACATATTCCTTCCCAGCAATATCAATATGATTATAAGCATGGTCGGGTTTATATTTCTCAAAAGGTTTTTAAATTTTTCTTTCATGTATTTTCCTCTTATGGACTAATAGTAAAAGCCTCTGTCCGGCTCGGAATATTCCTTTACCCGAGCATCATAGGCCTCCATGGCCTCAGCTTCAAATTCCGTCGTGGGATTTTCAATGCCTAAAAAGCCTAAAAGCCATTTTGTAAAGGGCGGATTAAGAATCAGCAGAGGGCCTATCAGGTAAGTAGCCATAAAGTTCTTGTATCTTATGCCCTCCTGTCCGATTTCCGGATTCAGGCCGATGCCCTTTTCCGTATTGAACAGATAGCCGCATTCCTTCGGGAATACAGCATCTTCATCTACCCAATAGGAATGGGTAAATTGGCTTTTGTATCCTACTATGGTCACTTCACCTTCCGTGTTGCCTTGAGCATCTTCCGTTGTAAACTTGCCCAGATACAGGGAGTTAAACCTGTTCATCATATCTCTTTTTGTTTCTATAGGGAATATTTCAAGGCAACGGACGGAGGAGCCTTCCTTGTCGGATATTTCCTTTCCGAAAATCTCCATGGCATTGCCTGTCAAAAGGAAGGGTACGCCCTCTTCTATAAGCTCTATCAGCCTTTCTGTATACCCTCTCAGCTTTCCAAGGGCCAAAATCTGGCTCTTTTCTGTCAGCGTTCCCATATATATGAGATCCGGCTTTTCATGGACGAAATAAGGTTCATCTATGAGATTATCCTCTATTACCTCTATTTCACCGCCGCTACTTCTCTTTAAGTATTCTATATTTTGCAGGTCTCCGTAGAGATTGGCAATCTCCGGAAAAAGCACTTCTACCTTAATCATCGGCCTTTCCTCCCATCTCCGCTATGTCCGCTTTTTCTTTCATTATCTTCTTAACCTGGGCAGAAACCTTGTTCCCCAAGGCTATGGAATCTGTTCCGTAAAGGACATATATGTGGTCATTTTCAAAATATTGCAGCTTGTCCGGAGCATCGATTTCGTTCTCCGCGTAGGAAAGCTTTTCCTCGTCCACACCTGCCAAAAGCAGCCTCAGCCTGTGGTCAAAGCGTCGAGGTCCGCATAGCACTATATTTTTTATGCTTTCCTGATTCAAAAATTCGAAATCACAATCATAGAGCCAGCATGTATTTTCTGACCAGTGCTTCATATCGCCCTGGCAGCTGTTCATAAGGATGATTTCCTTATCCCCTTCCATAGTCGATATATAGTCGAAAACTCTTGTGGTGGCAAAGGCATTCTTCTCCTTGGCCAGCAGCTTGTAGATAACTCGACTGCCTATCTTTTCCTCGTCATAGCGGGTTTCAACTATGTTCAGCTTGCGGAAGAATTTTTCAATCTGCTCGTGGCTGTAGCCCATGGTTCTTAATAGCGCCACGGCGGAAACCACATTGTATATGTTGAATACGCTTTCGTTGAGAAGTCTGTAGGTTCCTGTGCCGGAGGCATCTTCGATTTCCATGAGCATTTTCTCTATGTCCACCGCTTTTCCCTTATAGTCGTATTCCGGCGCTGAAAAGTCGCATGATGGGCAGAAGGCGCGCCCTATATGATTATATCTCAAATACTTGTATTGAAGCTTGTGGCTGCATTTAGGGCATATCTGGATGTCGTTAATCAGGTTTATGCAATCCCTTCTGTCACCTTCCATTTCATCTATGCCGAAATATACACGGGGATTTTGGGATGCCACGGCAGAGGCCAAAAGGTCATCTGCATTCAGCACAAGCATGGTTTCCTTTGGAATATACTTGGACAGGATATGTCCGATGTACTCGGGATGACCGTTTCTCATAATGGAGTCTCTGGAAAGGTTTGTTATGAGCAGGTAGTCCGGCTTTAAATAGGGGAAGACCCTTACTGCCGACCTCTCGTCTATTTCAAATACGCCTATCCTGTGCTTGCACTTGCCGAAAAAGGTCATTCCGTACACAAGGCTTGTGGTTATTCCTGAGTTTATGTTGGAGCCTGCCTTATTGTTAAGCACATTATATCCGTCCATGGTAAGCATATCCAAAACCAGATTGCTTACGGTGGTTTTTCCGTTGGTTCCCGTTACAGCTATGATTTTCTCAGGTTTTGCTGCATACTTTAAAAATTTAGGGCAAATCTTAAGGGCCACAATTCCGGGGAAATTGGTTCCGGAATGCCCCGTTATCTTCAGGGCAACTATGGCCAGCTTTGCTATCCATAATGCAAAATAATATACAATCCTCATAAAGTTCTTCCTCTTACCATTTAAAATCCGGGTCTATCTCATGAATAGCAGGTAAAATGCCTATACCTCCCGGTGTCTGTCCCGGCAACTGCCAGAAATCGTGAGCACAATAGTTATTTCCTTCGATGATAACAGGGCCCGTAGGAGTAACCGCCACATCCCAGCCTATATATCTCATCTGAGGCACTACTTTGGCGGCTCTCTTGGCCATTTCCACGGCTTCCTTAACATAGGGCACCTTATAGCCTAAGAGAGGCACATGAGTATTTGGATGCTGAGTGTAGTGCTGGCCTGCCGTAGTATCTCCCGAATGGGCCGGGAAGAGGAATTCTCCCGTCTCCATATCTACAGGTCCGTGGAGACCGTAGTTATCCACCACTCTACCGTCTTTTCCCATCTTGAACACGGCTATGAGGGCGTGAGCCTCTCCTCTTTTGTCAAGCAAGGTTATTATCCTCATAGTGTTTACCGAATAGGGATAGAGCTTGGCTATATCCGGATGGTTTTCTATTACATCCTCTATGGTGGTGAAGCCCTTTTCCTGAACATATTCCAGGAAAGCATCGGCATTCAGAAAGTCTTCTTTCTTTAACAGTTCACAGCCGTAACCGCAGCTCAAGTCCTTCATCTTGGCAAAATATCTGTCCCTGCTTTCAAAAAAGGCCTTTATTTTCTCGTCGGTATCGCTTTCCAAGTCCACATAGCCTCTGCCGATATATTCTCTGAATACCCTGTTAAACTCGTTTTTATTGTTGAATATATGGGCATAGGAGTGGTCGTTCATATACACCATCAGCTTCTTGCTTCTGAATCTGGTCAAATATGTGTCCCTCTGTCTGCTGTCTAAATCCCAGAATTCAAAGGTGGTATAGTCGTTGTAGCCGGCACCGTATCTGATCATGGAAAACAAGGTGTCGAAGAATATGTACACCTTTCCCTTCCCTGATCTCTTATGGGCATTGTCTATGACCTTGAAGAACTTTCCTAAGGAAGCTCCCTTCAATACTCTCAGATAGTATTGTAACTTATTTTCCCTTATCTCAGCCATCTTTTCCTCCTACAGAATTTCCGAAAGCAGCTTGGAAATCTGCTCCTTAAATCTTATCAACAAACTTCTTTCATTATACATTTCCAAAGTCAACTGGTGGCTCTGGCTCATATCTATCATAAATGTCTTTTCCATTTCCTTGGCAAAATCTCTGCTGTAGATGAAGGCATTAGTTTCAAAGTTCAGCTTGAAGCTCCTGTTGTCAAAATTAGTGGAGCCTATGGTTCCGATCTCTCCGTCCACTACCATGGTTTTGGCATGGAGGAAGCCTTCGTCATATATATAGACCTTGCCACCGCTTTTTAACAGTTCTCCCGCATAGGCGTAGGTGGCCCAATAAACAAACATGTGGTCCGGCTTACAGGGCAGCATGAGCCTTACATCCAGTCCTGACTGGGCAGCCATCTTAAGGGATTCCAATATGGAAGGGTCAGGAACGAAATATGGTGTCTGGATATACACGCTTTTCTCAGCATAGGTTATCATCCTCATGAAGGCTCTCTTTATTTCCTGGGAATGAGATTCCGGGCCGCAGGACACGATCTGTATACCCACATTGCCTTCTTCGGGCATATTTTCCTCGGATACCTTGACGATTTCCAGCTTTTCCTTGGTGGTGAACCTCCAGTCAAGTATGAACCTGTTATTCAGGTCGTAGACAGCTTCTCCCGTAATCCTTACATGGGTGTCTCTCCAATATCCGAATTTCTTTTTGCCTCCTACATACTCCTTGGCGATGTTAAAGCCGCCGGTGTAGCCCACCTTATCGTCTATAACAGCAATTTTCCTATGGTTTCTGTAGTTAAGCTTTAGCCCTATTATCTTCAAAGTGGGCTTGAAGAAATATGCTACCTGGCCACCGGCCTTTATGAGGTGCTTAAGTCTCCTGTCGCTTAGGAATCGGCTTCCCACAGCATCTACCAAAAGCCTTACCTTTACACCTTCCTCAGCCTTCTTAATCAGGCAGTCTAAAACAAGCTTGCCCACGTAGTCCCTTTTGAAAATAAAGAATTCCAGATTTATATAGTCCTTAGCTCTTTCTATGTCTCTCAACAGGTTGACCATGAGCTCATTTCCGTCATTTATGGCCTGAACATAGTTGTTTTGGGTGTAAAAGGCTTGGCCGTAAACATGGTTAAGCTTTATGAGATGTTTCCAGTTTTTAATATTTTCGTTGGCAAAGGGATAGGTATCCCTGTCCATGTCCCTTATCTGTTTTCTCAAAGCACTGCTGATGCTCTGCTCTTCCGGCTCCATGAGCTTGTTTATCTTTATTCTCGACAGATTTTGATTAAAAAACATGTAGAGAAGGAATCCTACTATGGGTATAAAAGCAAGCACCATAATCCATGCCAGGGTAGCCGTAGAACCCTTTCTCTCAAAGAATATTACAGCCACAATAAGCAAAATATTTATGATGTACATAGTGGGAAAGGAAAACATCCCAGCTGTAAATTCAAACATTTTCTTCCTCTTATTTCAAAAGTTTAAGTCTGGTTATATATTGTTCCTTGCGGTTTTTCAGCTCTTCTGCATAGTTGACATCGTCTCCCTTGTGGAGCTCCTGAAGGTAGTTATGATGGTTTCCTATGATAGAAGCATCGTCATTGCTCAAAATAAGCAGACCTATATTGGAGCATTGGTCGGCGATTCTCTCCAGATTGGTCAGTATGTCCACGAAGGTTATGCCTGCCTGAGTTGTGCATTCTCCCTCCTTCAGACGGTTTATATGCCTGTTTTTCAGAGAAGCTACCATATCGTCTATTACCTCTTCCAGAGGCTCTATATTTCTGGCTTTTTTGCTGTTCAGGTTTCTGAAGGATTCCACCGTAATATCGGTTATCTCGTCTACAGCCTCTATTACCAGCTTCAATTCGCCATAGGCAATATCGGAAAAAACAGTCTTTGAGCCATTCATTTCCTGAGCAATTTCCATAATGTTTATGGCATGGTCACTGATTCTCTCAAAGTTGGCACTAGTCTGGATGAAAATATTTATCTGCTGATTGTCGTGTTCCGTTTCCAAATATGCGGATGAATTCAGCAGATATCCGTCTATGCTGTCGTTGAAAACGTCCACCTTCTCTTCGTTATCCATGATAACGCTTACCCTGCTCTCGTCAAACCGGGTAATGAGCTTGCAGGCTCTCTGGAAATTCTTTCTGGCCACGGCACCCATTCTGTATATGGCCTTGTTGGCTTCATCCAAAGCCATGGCAGGTATCTGATACAGCTTTTCGTCGGGTACGGGCAGCTCAGCTCTGTCTTCGTGGTCTATGACATCCGGCTTTATTATCCGCAATGACAGGTTTACCAAAACTCCTGCGAAAGGGATTAGAACTACTGCCGTAATAAGGTTGAATATGGTTTGGAAATTAGCTATATCTCCGCTGCTTGCCACGCTTTCCCACAGAGAAGGAAAACCTCCCGCTGCCTTTATTAGGGTGGTCATGACCATAAACAATATGGTTCCTGCCACATTGAATACGATGTGAACCACACCGGTTCTCTTGGCATCCTTGGATGAACCTATAGAGCAAACTATAGCTGTAGTTACACAGGTTCCCAGGTTAATACCCATTATCAATGGGTAAACCAGGTTAAAGGACATGGCTCCTGTTACGGAAATTGCCTGAATCATACCTACCGTAGCCGAAGAGCTCTGTACTATAACCGTAACGACCAATCCCACAAGCAAAGCGAGGAAGGGCCTGTCGCTGAACTGCTTCATCAAGTTGATGAATTCATCGGAGTTTGCCAAGGGGGCTACAGCCGCCGTCATGCTCAAAAGTCCCGAAAAAAGGATTCCGAAGCCGGCAAATATTTCTCCCGGTGTTTTGCTCTTGGGGTTTTTGACGAACATTATCAGAATTATTCCTATAGTTATGGATACGGGCGCCAAAGTATCAGGCTTGAAGAATTCCAAAAGAATGCTTCCCGATGATTTAATGTCCATAAGTCTGATTATCTGTGCTGTAATAGTCGTTCCTATATTGGCTCCCATTACTATGCTTACAGCCTGTTTCAGGTTCAATATCCCTGCGCTTATGAGGCCTACCGTAAGCACTATGGTGGCTGTCGAACTCTGTATTACGGCTGTAACCACCATACCGGTGATAACACCCATAAACACATTCTTAGTAGCCTTTTCCAAAATTCCTTTCAGAGCAGAACCGGAGAGGTTTTTAAGTCCGTCTCCCATTACTTCCATTCCGTAAAGGAACATGGCCAATCCGCCAAACAGCTTAATAACTGAAAAAATATCCATTAACCCTATCCTTTCCTGATTATTTCGCCTTCCAAACTGAAAGTGTTGGAAGCGGTTATGACTACATCTATCATCTTGCCTGTCAAGTCTTCGTCTGCTTTAAAGTTTACCAGCTTAAATGTGTCAGTCCTGCCGCCGTAGGCCTTGGAGTTGGTCTTTGACGGACCGTCTACCAGCACCTTGACGGTTTTCCCCACATATCTGCTGTTCTTTTCTTTGGAACTTCTGTTTATTTCCTCCACCAAACGGTTAAATCTCTCGTGCTTTACATCTTCCGGCACCTGATCCTCATACTTTTCCGCCGGAGTCCCCTTTCTGACCGAATAGAGGAAGGTAAAGGCAGAATCGAAGCCAACCTGTTGGCAGAGCTCAAGAGTGTCTTCAAAGTCCTCCTCCGTCTCTCCCGGAAAACCTACTATGATGTCCGTAGATATGGAAATTTCAGGATCAACTGCCCTCAACTTTTCCACCAGCCCCAAGTATTTTTCTCTCGTGTATCTCCTGTTCATCCTTTCCAAAACCCTGGTTGATCCGGCTTGAACGGGAAGGTGGAAATAGTGGCAAAGCTTTTTACAATCTCTGAAGGCCCCTATAAGCTTATCGGACAAATCCTTCGGATGGCTGGTCATAAATCTGATTCTTTCCAAGCCTTCTATCTCTTCCAGTCCGTATATAAGGTCTGCAAAGTCCCATACATTTCCCTCTGCCGACTCTCCTTTATAGGAGTTTACATTCTGTCCTAAAAGAGTGATTTCCTTCACACCGTCAGCAACCAAAGCTCTCACTTCTCTCAGGATATCCTCCGGTCCTCTGGAACGCTCTCTTCCTCTGGTGTAGGGAACGATACAGTAGGTGCAGAAATTATTACAGCCGAACATAATGTTTACGAAGGCCTTATGTTGAAACAGTCTCTTTGAAGGCAAATCCTCTACGATGCCTGCTCCTTCCGGCCAAACGGAAAGCTGCTTTTTCTTCTCTTCGTAAAGGTTGTCCAGAAGCACGGGAAGCTGATGTATGTTATGGGTGCCGAAGATTACATCTACCCATGGATATTTAGTCTTTATAGTCTCTATGATATGTTGTTGCTGCATCATACAGCCGCAAATGCAAACCGTAAAGCTTTCTCCTTCTTCTTGCTTGCGTCTTTTAAGCTGGCCTAAGGTTCCGAAAAAGCGTTTGTCCGCATTTTCCCTGATGCTGCAGGTATTGATAATTACAATATTGGCATCTTTTCTTTCCTTGGCTGCTCCATAGCCCTTCTCCAAAAGCATCCCTGCTATGGTTTCCGAGTCATGCTCATTCATTTGGCAGCCGAAGGTAGTTATGTGAAATTTCTTTTCTGATGAATTATTAGACAATTTTTTTCTCCGAATGTTTATTAGATTATATGCATTTCGTTTTTCTTTTCGCGACCCATGAGAATATCCACCGCATCTTCTGCTGTTATCTCTCCATTTATCATCCTGTAAATGCATTGTGTTATGGGCATTTCCACCTTCATCTCTTCAGCTATCTTAAATGCAGCTTCTGCAGTAGATATACCCTCTACTACCATGCCTATTTCAGCTATGGCATCCTCCGCCTTTACTCCCTTTCCCAAGAGGATTCCGCATCTCCTGTTACGTGAATGCATGGAAGTGCAGGTTACTATCAGATCTCCGATGCCTGCAAGTCCGGAAAAGGTTATGTGTCTGGCGCCGAGGACCAGACCTAATCTGCTCATTTCCGTGATTCCCCTGGTCATCATGGCGGCCTTTGCATTGTCGCCGAAGCCCATGCCGTCAGATATACCGGCACCTAAGGCTATGATGTTTTTCAGAGCTCCGCCAAGCTCAACGCCGATTATGTCGTCATTGGTGTACACGCGGAATCTGTCCGTATTAAAGGCCTCCTGTATTTCTTTGGCATAGCTTTCCTCCTTTGAGGCAACGGCCACCATTGTGGGCAGATTTGCCGCCAATTCTTCCGCATGGGAAGGTCCGGACAGAGCTACATATTTCACCTGGGGCAAAATTTCTTCCGCTACCTGGGAAAGTCTCATAAGGGAGCCTTTTTCTATACCCTTGGCCAGGTTCACAACCAAGGTTTTTTCCCCAAGATTTTGTGACACTTCTTGGAATATTCCTCTGAAGCGCTGTGCCGGCACTGCGAAAACCACTATTTCCGCGTTGTTTACGGCAGAGCTTAAATCGTTGGTAAAGAAAATCCCTTTAGGTATTTTAATGCCGGGAAGATATCTCCTGTTTTCCGACGTGGTTATCATTTCTGTTATCTGTTCCTGGCGTCTCGCCCAAAGAGTTACATTGTGTCCTTTGTTAGCCAGAGTGATTGCCAGAGCTGTTCCGAAACTTCCCGCACCTATGACGGTTATATTTTTATTTACTTCCATGGTTCTCCTTCTCTTTCCCGACAAAGATGCTCATTGGCGGCTCTTCTCCGTGAATCAATCTCATAATATTGGTTCTGTGCTTTATTATAATTATGGCAGCCATCACCATGCCGTAATACAGGAAAGCAGGATACAGCATAAGGCATATAGGAGTGAACAGCAGTGCTCCGCCCATGGAGCCTACAGACATCCTCTTGGATATTACCGTGAGTATACCTACAACAGCCAACAGTGACAGTCCTAAAGGCGGATAGACGGTTGTCAGCACGCCGAAGGCCGTGGCTACTCCTTTTCCTCCTTTAAACCTGTAAAATACAGGCCAAAGATGACCGCAGAAGACGGCCACGGCACAGAGCATACCCGCTTCCTTATCCCCGAAATATGTGCCTATGAGTACGGCAGCAACCCCTTTGAAAATGTCTATTACCAGGGTTATGAGAGCAGCTTTCTTTCCTAAAACTCTAAGAGCATTGGTAGTGCCCGCATTTCCGCTGCCTTCTTTCTTGATGTCCACCCCGTAAATTTTGCCTATTATGGTAGACGGTGATATACAGCCCAAAAGATAGGCTATGGCTACGCAAACGATTTTAGTCATAGTTATTCCTTTTCACCCTTTTCTCGGAAAATAAACTTTATGGATGTGCCTTCAAAGCCTCCGAAGGCCTCTCTTATTCTGTTTTCTATGTACCGAGCATAGGAGAAATGCATGAGCTCTCTCTTGTTTATCTGGAAGCTGAACAGAGGCGGTTCCGTTCCCACCTGGGTTCCGTAGTATATCTTAAGCCTTTTACCCTTGTCCGAAGGAGGCTGCTTCATCATCACCGCATCGGCAATCAAGCTGTTAAGCTGCCCTGTAGGAACTCGGTAGCTTCTGTTTTCCTGAACCTTTTTAGCCATTTCCAGAACCTGGAAAACTCGTTGCTTCTCATATACGGAGATGAATATGGATGGCGCATAGGTCATGAAAGGGAACTCAAACTCTATGGTTCTCTTGAAGTCCCTCATGGTATTTGTTTCTTTTTCTATGAGGTCCCATTTGTTTACTACAACAACTATGCCCTTCCCTGCTTCATGGGCCACGCCGGCGATTTTTTTGTCCTGCTCGGTTATGCCCTCATTAGCGTCTATTACAAGCATAGCTACATCGCATCTCTCTACGGCGGCTACTGCTCGTATTACGGAAAATCTCTCGATGTCATCGTTGACCTTGGATTTTCTCCTTATTCCTGCCGTGTCTATGAGCACATATTTCTGTCCGTCCTTTTCAAAGGGCGTATCTATGGAGTCTCTGGTAGTTCCTGCTATATCCGAAACGATAACTCTGTTTTCACCTAAAAGGCAATTAACCAAGGAGGATTTTCCCACATTAGGCTTTCCGATAACGGCTATTTTAATGGAATCATCATCCTCACCGTAATCCTCGGAGGGGAAGTTTTCCACGATTTCATCGAGCACATCTCCGAAATTCAGCATATTGGCAGCGGATACGGGTACAGGTACGCCTATGCCCAACTCATAGAAATCATAGAAATTATCCGGCATATTTGAGGGATTGTCTATTTTGTTTACCACTAAGATTACATGCTTTCCCGTGCGACGAAGCATGGTAGCCACTTCGCTGTCAGCAATGGTTACACCCTCTTTTCCGTCTACTATGAAAAGAATTACATCGGCCATATCCATGGCTATCTGGGCCTGCTCTCTCATCTGGGACAAGATTACATCGGCACTGGAGGGCTCTATTCCGCCTGTGTCTATAAGGGCAAAGGTGGTTCCGTTCCATTCAGCTTCCGCATAGATTCTGTCTCTTGTAACGCCGGGAGTGTCCTCTACGATGGCTATTCTTTTGCCTATGATTCGGTTGAAAAATGTGGATTTCCCCACATTGGGGCGTCCTACTATGGCCACTATAGGCTTACTCATTGAATATACCTCCTATAAACTGCTCAGGCTCGAAGTCATCCAAGTCTTCTATACCCTCTCCTGTGCCTATGAATTTTATAGGCATATCGAATTCATCAGCTACGGTTATGGCTATGCCTCCCTTGGCAGTTCCGTCTAACTTTGTCAGGACTATTCCTGTTATATCTGCCACATCACCGAACTCCTGAGCCTGTGAAACAGCGTTCTTTCCTGTAGTTGCATCCAACACCAGCAAGGTTTCCCTGGCCGCCTCCGGATATTCTCTGTCGATTATCTTTGTCATCTTTTCCAGCTCATTCATCAGGTTCTTTTTGTTTTGAAGTCGTCCTGCCGTGTCGCAGATAAGGACATCCGCTTTCTTTGCCTTGGCCGATTGAATGGCATCATATATTACTGCCGAAGGGTCTGCCCCTTCCTTGTGGCGTATGACATTGATTCCGTTTCTCTCTCCCCAAATTACAAGCTGCTCCGCCGCCGCCGCACGGAAGGTGTCCGCCGCTGCCAGCATTACAGTCTTTCCCCGGGATTTCAGCTTATGAGCCAGCTTTCCTATGGTAGTAGTCTTGCCACCGCCGTTGATTCCTATCATCAGTATGATAAGAGGGCTTTGGGAGCTGAGCTTTGAACGCTCTCCCTTATCCACAATCTTCTCCATGATTTCACGGAGAGCCTTTATAACATTGTCGGGGTCTGACAGATATTCGTTGGAAACTCTTCGTCTGAGCTCATCCATAATTTTCATGGTGGTCTCCATGCCGATATCAGATGTGATTAGAGTTTCCTCCAGCTCATCCATCATATCTTCGTCCACTTCCATCCTGCCCATTACGGCATTGGCTATCTTTTCTCCAAGTCTTCCGAAAAACCCCTTTTTCTCTTTAAATAAAGCCATTTCTATCCTTTCTACTCGTCTCTATACCTCGAAATTATCTCCCAGCCTTAAGGAGAGCACCTTGGAAATTCCCTGCTCAGGCATGGTAACTCCGTAGAGCACGTCCGCATGCTCCATGGTGACCTTCTGGTGAGTCACTATGGTGAACTGTATCTCATTGAATTTCTTCAGGTAGTTTGCAAATCTGTCTATGTTGGCATCATCTAAGGCCGCCTCCACCTCATCTAAAATACAGAAAGGTGTGGGCTTAGTCTTAAGAACGGCAAACATCAAGGCTATGGCAGTCATAGTCTTCTCTCCGCCGGACATAAGATTGATGTTTTGCAGCTTCTTGCCGGGAGGCTGTGCTACGATTTCTATGCCCGCCTCCAAAGGATTGTCCTCATCATCCAGCCTCAGCTCCGCATAGCCGCCGCCGAAAAGCTCTTGGAAAATTTCCTCAAAGTTTATAACCACCTTGTCGAAGTTTTCCTTGAATCTGGTCTTTATGATTCTATCCATGTCTTTTATTATGGATTTAAGCTCATCCATGGCTGACAATATATCTCGGCGCTGCTCGGTGAGGAAGCTGTATCTTTCCTTTACCTCTTCGTATTCCTTTATGGAGCCTACGTTGATATCTCCCA
>JBHADF010000044.1:0-6387 GCA_041854955.1 Anaerovoracaceae bacterium
ACAAAGATGAGTAAATTCAGACCGCAGACGCCTATAATTGCTGCCACACCTCATCTGAAGACCTTTCATCAGCTGGCTCTCCAGTGGGGCGTGAGACCTTTGCTGGTGGATAACATGAAGGATCCTGAAAAGCTCATAATGAGCTGCATGGAAAAATCCGCGGGAAAAGGTCTTTTGAAGGAAGGAGACAGGGTAGTTATAAGCGCCGGAGTGCCTATGGATGTGAAGGGAAATACCAACATGATAAGAGTTGAAAGTGTTCCCGCGTTTGATGTAAAAGAGAGAAAGAACTCTTCAAAAAATATTTAGAAAAAACAAAAAGAAAAGAGGCCGGATTTTCGGACATCATGGGATGTGACTGAGAACCCGGCCTCTCGAATATTCTATTATTCTTCGCTACCCTTTTCGTATTCTGCAAGGATAGCATCTCTGATTTTATTTCTTGTTTCAGAGGTCAGAGGATGTGCAATATCTCTGAAATCACCTTCGCCTATTTTTCTGGAAGGCATGGCTATGAAAAGACCGTTCTGTCCGTCTATAACCTTGATATCATGCACTACAAACTCCTCGTCAAAAGTGATTGAGGCAACTGCCTTAAGTTTTCCTTCTTCTCCAACTCTTCTGATTCTTACATCAGTAATATTCATTGTTTGTCCACCTTTCTCCGAATACCCGTGGTATCCGTATGTAATTCTAAGGGTATGATAACATAAAATGAAAATAAGTACAATATTTTTTTCACTAAGTCCTTTCCTCGGTGAAATTTCAACGGAAAAGGTGGCTTTTTAAAGGCCGAAGCCTGTTAAAAAATGTTTTCGTTGGGCATCAGCTCTATGGTTTTGTTTTCGTGGGAGATATCTCCTAAAAAGACCACACAACTGTAATTCTCCACTTTCTTTCGCTCCGGCTCCACACTGGCTATGGCTACGCCTGTGCCCACTATGGTTCCGCCGAATTCCTTTATCATTTCAGAAAGGCCTACTATACTGCCGCCACCTCTCATAAAGTCATCGATGACCAGCACCTTGGCGTTTGGCTCTATGGCCCTCTTGGACATGGACATCTTTTGAAGCCTGTCATTGGAACCGCTGAAGTAGTTTATACTTATGGTAGAGCCTTCGGAAATCTTGGCGTCTCTTCTGACCACCACAAGGGGAAGGTTTAAGAAATGAGACACCATAAAGGCCAAAGGTATGCCTTTTGTTTCTATGGTAGCCACATAATTGGCTCCGCACTCTCTGAATTTCTTTGCGAAGACCAGGGCTATACGCCTAACTATGGAAGGGTCATAGAAAATATCGGAAGTATAGAGGAAGTTTCCCCCTACCATACGGGAAGGGTCTGAGAGCCTTTGGCAAAATTCCTCCTGCAATTCCCTTATTTTCTCCGGTGTTATATCAGGCATGAAGCGAACGCCGCCTCTGGCACCGGAAAGGGTTTCCAAAAAACCGAAGCCGGAAAACCTGATGGAAGAATTGGCCACCTGTATGTCCTCACTGACGCTGGATTTAGCTGCGCCAAAGAGGTCGCAAAAATATTGGAGAGTAAATATTTTGCTGGGATTTTCCGTCAGGATTTTTATAAGAGTTCCCACTCTTTCTGTTCTCTTCATAAAGCCTCCTTGAAATATGCATCTTACAACTCTTTGAATATATTATAGAATATATATTTTTTTTAATTTTTTGTCAAATGGTCTGCACATTTCGGGATTTTATGATATACTATATGCGATTAAAAGATATGGAGGCAATCTTGATGATTGATTTACAGAAATATAAGAACATACACTGCATAGGAATAGGAGGGGTAGGTCTTTCCGCCATTGCAGAAATTTTGATGTCCAGAGGTTGTAATGTGTCCGGCTCCGACATGAAGGAATCGGATATAACCTCATCTCTTGCGAAAAAAGGTGCCAGGATATACATAGGTCACAGAGCGGAAAATGTGGATAATGCGGACGTTTTGGTCTACTCTGCCGCCGTGGCTCAGGACAATCCGGAAATCGTAAGAGCTACGGAAAGGGGAATCCCTATTCTTTCCAGAGCGGAAATGCTGGGCATGCTCATGGACGAATACAAGAACAGTATCGCCATATCGGGAACTCACGGCAAGACAACTACCACCTCTATGGTTTCTTTGATTTTAGACAGAGCCGGCGTAGAGCCTACCATACTTGTGGGAGGAAATCTCAGCGAAATAGGCGGAAACTGCAAAATAGGGCAGGGAGAATTCTTTGTCACGGAAGCCTGCGAATATATGGACAGCTTCCTCAGCCTCAGACCTAAAATGGAGGTAATTCTGAATATCGACTCGGACCACTTGGACTATTTCAAGGATATAAACCAGATAGTTAAATCCTTTGATACCTTTGCTCATCTGGTGCCGGAGACGGGAACCATCGTAGCATATGACTCCAATGCATTTGTAAATCAAGTCGTAAATCAACTTCAAAATGTCATAACCTTCGGCTTAAACGAAAACAGCGATTACTATGCTGTGGATATAAGCTTTAATGAAAACGGTATGCCGGCCTTTACGGTTTTGAAAAAGGGCGAAGAGCTTGCCCGTGTGCAGCTGTCGGTGCCGGGAGAACATAACATTATAAACGCCATGGCAGCCTTTGCTTGCACCCATGTTTTGGGAGTGGATGCAGAGGTTATAAAGGAGACCTTGGAGAAATTCAGAGGAACCCAGAGAAGATTTGATATTTTGGGAACCACGGCCAAGGGAGCTAAGGTAGTAGATGACTATGCACACCACCCCACGGAGATAAAGGCTACTTTGTCAGCCTGTCAAAATGTACCTCACAACAAGCTGTGGTGCATTTTCCAACCCCATACCTACACAAGAACGAGAGCCCTTTTCGATGATTTTGCAGAGGCCTTTGAAAAGACGGATATTTTAATCCTTACGGAGATATATGCGGCCAGAGAGAAGAATATCTACAAGATTTCATCTTCCCAGTTGGCAGAGAAAATAAAGGAAGACTGTCCCGATAAGCAGGTCATGTTTATGGAGGACTTCCAGGCCATAGCACGCTATGTAAACAGCAATGCGGAATCCGGCGATATGGTGGTGACCATGGGGGCCGGAGACGTGTACAAGGTAGGAGAGGAAATATTGGCCCTTTAGCCCATGGTGGGAGCAAACCGAACAGCAAATTCCATTGGGGCAGATAGGAGGATATAAGGCTTTGGATATGAATCTTGATAAGAACCGGAGACTTAAATATATTGCAAAATTAGCCGAGAGCGGGGTAAAGTTTACAGACCCGGAGACGGCATATATAGACGAAGGGGTGAAAATCGGACAGGGAACCTTAATCGGACCCTGTGTCACCATAACCGGTAAAAGCGTCATTGGAGAAGACTGCTCCATAGACCAAAACTGCCGTATAGAGGACAGCCTCATCGGTGATGAATGCAGAGTGATGAGCTCCTATGTTCTTGAATCTTCCGTAGGAAAGGGAACCTCCGTAGGACCCTTTGCATACATAAGACCGGGAACCAAGGTGGGCGAAAATTGCCGAATAGGAGACTTTGTAGAGGTTAAGAACTCTGTAATAGGAGACGGCACAAAGGCGGCACATCTGACATATATCGGGGATGCTGATTTAGGCAAGGGCATCAACCTGGGATGCGGAGTTGTTTTCGTCAACTACGACGGCAGCGGAAAATACAGGGCGGCCATAGAAGACAATGCCTTCATAGGTTGCAACAGCAATATTGTATCACCTGTAAAGGTGGGAGAGGGAGCCTATATAGCAGCAGGCTCCACGGTAACAGAGGATATAAAGCCGGATGCTTTATATATAGCCCGTGCTCGTGGGACTCAAAAGGAAAATTGGGTGGCCAAGCGGGGCATATGGAAAAATAACAAATAACTAATAAAAAAGTCTCTAAGGTGAGAGAGGAAAGATGAGGTAAGAAATTGAGAAGCGGAGTATTTGCTGATTACAAAATTTTTGCAGGCAATTCACACATCGAATTGGCGGAGGAAATCGCCGAGATTATGGGAAAACCCTTGGGAAAGGCTACGGTCAACACCTTCAGCGACGGAGAGATTTCCGTAAACATTTGGGAAACCGTAAGAGGCTTGGATGTATATATCGTTCAGTCAACCTGTAACCCTGTGAACAACAATCTTATGGAACTGCTCATAATGATAGATGCCATGAAGAGGGCTTCCGCGGGAAGAATCAATGCCATAATTCCCTATTACGGATATGCGCGCCAAGACAGAAAAGCTAAGGCAAGAGACCCTATCACTTCCAAGCTGGTTGCAGACCTCATCGTAGCAGCGGGAGCAGACAGAGTCCTGACCATGGACTTACATGCAAATCAGATCCAAGGCTACTTCGACATTCCCGTAGATCACCTTTTGGGAATGCCTATTTTAGCCAACTATTTTAAAGAGAAAAACTTAGATGATCTCTGCGTCGTTTCTCCTGACCACGGTTCTGTGGGAAGAGCAAGAAATTTGGCAGAGTTCCTTAACTGCCCCATCGCCATCATAGACAAGCGTAGACCTGAACCTAACAAGTCTGAAATAATGAACATCATAGGAAACATAGAGGGCAAAAACTGTATCATTATAGATGATATTATCGACACGGCGGGAACCATCTGCAATGCAGCCAAGGCTATAAAGGATTTAGGCGCAAAATCCGTCTATGCGGGAGCTACTCACGCAGTCCTTTCCGGTCCGGCCCTTGAGAGAATAGAAGATTCCGTCTTTGAGGAAATGGTGCTTCTCAATACCATACCTCTCCCTGCGGAAAAGAGACTGCCCAGAATGACCTTCCTTTCCGTGGCACCTCTCTTTGCTGAAGCCATGACGAGAGTATTCTCCAACGGCTCCGTAAGCGCACTTTTCGACAAGAAAGAATAAGGAAAACATAGCACATGTACATAATAGTAGGTCTGGGTAATCCCGGAAGAAAATACGAGAATACTCGTCATAATATGGGATTCATAGCCATCGACCTGCTGGCGGAAGAGCACGGCATAAAGGTGGACAAGATCAAGTTTAAATCCTTGGTGGGAGAAGGCAGAATAGCCGGACAGAAAGTGCTTCTCGTGAAGCCGCAAACCTTTATGAACCTTTCGGGACAGGCTGTACGGGAGGTAATGAACTTCTACAAGGAGGACATTGAAAATCTCATAGTTATATATGACGACTTTGATATTCCCACCGGAACCTTCCGCATCAGGAAAAAAGGCAGTGCCGGAACCCACAACGGAATGAGGAACATTATCTACCTTTTGCAGGACGATAATTTCCCCAGAATCAGAGTGGGAATCGGAAATGACAATAAGGGTGATATCGTTGATTTTGTAATCGGCGGTATAACAAAATCCGAAAAGGAGCCCTTGGAGGATGCCTTGATAAAAACTGCCAAGGCTGCGGCCTGCATAGTGGAAAAGGGTGTTGACAAGGCTATGAACGAATACAATGTTCGCCCTGAAAAGCCTAAGCCTGTCAAGGCGGAGGCGGCAAAAGAAAAAGAAGATAAATAAACATACAGTAAATAGGTGTCTAAGGCTTAGGCACCATTTTACATAGAGAAGATATTTTGGTGAAAGCATGATAAACATTTCAGGTGTTTCCGAGAGCCGAGTGGCCCCCATAGCTGCTCGAATCATAGGCGAAAAGCCCCAGAGCCTTATAATTGTCTCGACGGAAGTCAGGGCCAAAAGGCTGGCTCAGGATTTGGAATTCTTTATAAGGGAATATGGCAAGGAAATCATAGTTCTTCCCCCCTGGGAGCACTACTTTTTGCGTTACGATGCAAAAAATCATGACCAGCTCATAAGCCGCCTCAAGGCTATGAAAGCATTGAGAGCAGGAGAAGAGGCTATTATAATCGCCCCGGTTACGGGAGCTGTAAAGAAGCTGGCACCTCATAAATATTTTGAAGAAAGCTCCTTGAAAATAGAAGTTGGCTCCGTGATACCTCCTGAGGACATAAAAAAGAAGCTGGTGGCCATGGGATATGAGAGGACGGAAATTGTAGAGAGCCCGGGACAATTCAGCATCCGAGGAGGAATAGCAGATGTTTTCACCCCGGATGGGGAGAACCCCTACAGAATTGAACTTTTCGGCGATGAGGTGGATTCCCTCAGAGCCTTCGACAAGGACAGCCAGCGCTCTCTGGAAAATCTCTCATTTATAGAGATATTCCCTGCCGAGCAGATAGTTTCATCGTCTCACATCTTTGAAAAGGCCATAGAGGTCATAGGAAAGGCCTATACCTCTGCTGCAAAGACGGCACTTAAAAGGGAAGATGCAGAGCTGGCCAAAAATCTGGAGGCCAACAGGGACAGACTATGCGAATATATCAAAAATGTGGAAAACCTCCAGCTCCTGGAAAACTACATCCATTAT
>JBHADF010000045.1:0-26850 GCA_041854955.1 Anaerovoracaceae bacterium
AAGGAAAATCGTGGTTCTACCCCATTTCTGCCGGAGTTTTTACATCATTTTTGGGGCGGCTGACCTTCCATATTTTTTTCTGATTTTAGAGAAAATTTTTGTTGACAAGACTTTTATGGGATGTTAATATAATTGATGTGCCAAAGAGATATGGATCATTAGCTCAGCTGGCAGAGCACCTGACTCTTAATCAGGGTGTCCACGGTTCGAACCCGTGATGATCCACCAATTTATAAAAAAGCCACCCAAAAGGGTGGTTTTTTTATGCGAAAATATTAGGATGGGGCGAAGAACCCGCGAGGGCAGTGGCGTTATGAAGAAAGTCCTGTGGACTTTCGAATAGCCACTGTGCCGATAGCACCTGTTAAGGTGCTGAGGTGGCAGCCTGCGAAGCAGGCGGCGAGCCCCCGATGACCCACCAAGAAAAAAAGCCTTGAAAATACTGTAAATTGCAGTAGTTCAGGGCTTTTTTTGTCTTGACTGTAATTTTAGTCTAAAAATATTCCCCAGTACCTCAAAATGCCCCCATAGATGGTTTACCCTTAAAGTACGGTACCGCTTTTACTCTCAAGTTTTCCCAATCCTTTTTAGAAATATATGATTTTTGGTTGTATGAAACCCTTAATCCAAGTCTTTGAATGTTAAAATCAAGGAAATCTTCTCCTCTTTCATCTTCTACAGACCTTTAGGAGATCATCTCTCCCAATGATGGATTAGGCATATACCATAGTTTTTTCTCACTCTTGTATCTGACTATTGTTTTTTTATATAACTGTATTGTATCTCCCCCTAAGGTATTAGTATTGCCCTCATTCTTTTCCATAATTTTTATCAAACCAAATTTAGCAATATACTTAAACAGCGACTCAAAGGAGTCGCTGTTTAAAAAATTGTTTTATTTATTACATAGCTATCTTCCTAACACCGTAGAAAGAATCCGCCAGCTTTGTTATAGCTACTGTCTTTCCATCTTTCTTCAATATCAGTTTTGCCTTATAAAAATATCTTCCCTTTACCGTTACTTTCTTATCTAAATATGTTAAAGCATCCTGTTCCCTAATCTTTTTATAACCTGCTTTGGCATTTTTACTTCTATAATATGCTACATTTACCTTTATACCGTCTTTTTTCAAAGATTGCATTAAGGCTTTCTGATTTTTATCTAACTCAACCCTCACTTTTACAACTCTATTCTTTAAAAGTTTTGTCCTAACTTTTATTTTAGATTTGTTTAAAATACCGTCAATTAAAGTTTCGGTATCCTCTTTTCCCTTAGCAACGTTCGGATTTTCGCTCTTATTTTCTTCCGACTTTTTAACAATATTATTATCTACAGGTACTTCATTCCACTTTTCAGAGCCCTGCTCTAATCTGTAATCATCCGTATAATGAAAGACTATTTCACTTCCATTTTTAACCCCCTGTTCTTTAACACCATACATAGGATGTATTCCATCTAAAGTATACATCCAACCGGATTTTGAACCATTATCAAATTCTGCTAAAGTTTTTCCGTCAGGTTTTGTTATGGAAGAAACATAGTTGCCATTAAATTTTTCAGGCTTAGTACATTTATAACCATATTTTGCAAAAACCTTTTCTATAACGTCTATTACCTTGGCATCCTTCGCCACTTCAACTTCTTCTTTTGCAATCCAAGTTTCAAGATTCTTCCCTTTCAAGGTCTGCACCATCCCTGTTTTCTCTGGATCATTTTCCTTTGCACCAAGCAAGGTAAAGTAAACCTTAATATCGCTTCCTGCAGGAGAGGTTCCGCCTGGATTTACCGGATTTTCTGTGCCCGAATTTCCGCCCGGTGTCGTGCCCGGATCCGAACCTGTATTATCATTAGAAATTTTCTTCTTTTCTATATTTTTAAAATCAAATATATATCCGGCTTTAAGACCTATAAAATACTGAATAGCTGCTCTATAAGTCTGCTCTGTAGCCATATCGACAGAGCCGCTGCTTTTTACCATCCAATTATACTTATAGCTATTTTTAATTTCGTATTTTCTCAAAGCATGAAGCATGGTTTTATTATTTGCCGTAATATCTTTTATATATTGGGAATCACAAGAAGCCAACCCTCCGATTACCATAGCTAAACTGTTGGAATTATTGGATACATCGCCATCAACATCTAATTTCAACTGTATCGCACTAACCGCTTTTTCCACCGCTGCCTTAACCTCAGGTTCTTTGCAATATGGTCCCAAAGCATAGAGGGCGAACCCCGTAGCATCCTGCCATCCATAAGAATCCCAAAGGCCTTCCGCATTTGCCATAGCTAAAAGTGCCTGTACCATCTCCTTAGTTACTTCCTTTACACCCGGAGTTTTATAATCATCTGAAGAAAGAGCATAAATAGCTGGAGCTAATATATATATATCATCTTTAACTTCCTCTTTCTTATCAATTAATGCCTTGATTAAATTCTTGCCGTAATAATCTTCCGGGTCGTATCCAAGCGCTCTAAGTCCGAGAATGCCCTTATCTAAAGCCTTTAAGTTCTTAGCAATATTATCATCTTCTAATAAGGTCTTTATAATCTCCAATTCTTCCGACTTACTCACATATTTTTCTGAAAATTCATCACCTAACTTTATCAGATCTATAATCTGCCAAACATCCTTGTTTACTTTGCCCTTATTATCATTGAAGAATAATCTAACTCTTTTATAGAGATTTTCCTTTACGCTTTCAAAATCTTCTGCGTCAACATTTCCAACGATTTCAATAGGTACAGATACCTTATATTCAGTTCCGTCAACGCTAACGGAAAATCTGATAACTGTATTACCGGCAGATTTTGCCGTTACATTATAATAGTAATTTTTCTCAGTATTATAAAATTTATCCTTACCCTTACTTAAATCCAATAAATCCTTTTCATCATACTGAGCTTTAATTTCTAAGTTTTTAAGGTTTTGTGAATAAAACTTTTTAGAACTCTTATCCTTTCCATGAATAAACAAACATATTTTATCCCCTACGTTCATGGTAATGCCGGAACTGCTCAGGGCTATATCAGGGTCATAATCCCAATCGCTCACCTCATCATCACCATAATTATCATGTTCTTTCTTCCAATGAACCGTAAGCTCATCAGTTTCTTTACTTCTGTCGACAGTATCAAATTTAATATAGTTACTTGCACCGCTACATTTTGCTATAGCTTTTACATGACCTGTACCTATAACATTAAAGAAATATTCATTAACTTTGCCGTTATCAACTCTTTTAATTAAATTGCTTCCCTCAGAAATTTCCCATTCCACACTATCATTAGAACCTTCTACCCTTGCTCTAAAACCATATTCGGAACCATTTTTAATTTCTTCGTATGCACCTGCAAACTGATGTTCCCTTAAAAGATCTACCCACTTAGGAGTTATACCGGCATTATCTCCATAATTGTATCTCTCAATAATAATTCTAACTTCACTGCCATTTGTAGAATTATCTGCATATCCATAAGAAGTACTCATAGGTGTAAAAATGCTGATAACCATTATAAATGCCAGCAAAATCGAAATCTTTGCTTTTATATTTTTTGTTTTCATAAAAACTCCTTTCCCCAATATTTAAACAACAGTGGCCCTATTGAGCCACTGTTATCTTAAAATTACCTCACTGCTTTTCTTTTACCGTACAGAGAATCACTTAACTTTGTTATGGCTATTTTCTTACCATCTTTTTTAACACAAATCTTTGCTTTATAAAAATATTGTTTGTCTGCTGTAACTTTATCATCTATATAAGTCATACCCTGTGTTGTCTTAATTTTCTTGTATCCAGTTTTAGCATTATGACTTCTATAATATACTATAAATATTTGCTCACCCTTTGCTTTCAAGGACTTAATTAAATTTTTCTGATATTTATTCAATTCAACCTGAACTTTTATGCCCTTATTTTTCAAGAATACAGTTCTAACCTTGATCTTGGCCTTATTAACAACATTATCGACCACATCTTGGACATCTACTTTTTCTTTTTCCTGCACCTTAATTTCAGCATCTTCTTTTTTAACATCATTCTTTACATCACTGCTGCCGACATTAGCGCCGCCTCCGCCAATATTGACGATGGCAGGTCCGCTTGGTATATCCGTTTTCTTAGGAGCAACATGAACGACGAATTCAATAGTCTTTGCCTTAATATCTCCTGTTTCATCGAAAGGAACACCGGTTACCTTTACAGTGCCGGCTTTTTTAGCTATTAAATTATGAGTTGTCCATTTTTCAACATTTACATCATTAGGGTCAGTATTAACTTTATCAGCAACTAATACTTCTCCATCTCCTTCATAAGTCCATCTAAATCTCTGTTCGCTGGCATTTTGAGGAGCAACGTCAATTTTTAAATCCCTTAAACCGTTGACAGTCATTTTAATTTCTTTTTCTTTAACTGTCGCCTTTTTCAATTCATGTCTATACTTAAATTCTACTGTAAACTGCTTTGTGATACTTTCATCATCTAACAACTTAGCAATAAATGTCGCCTTACCCGGTTTCTTAGGCACTAAGCCGTTGGCATGCAATGGATCATATACGGCAACATCAGGGTTTAAAGATTCCCACTTAATGGAACTGTAGCTGGCATTACGTGGTAAGACTCTAAGAGTATAACCCTTACTTCCATACTGTTCTACCTCTTCCATAGGATTATATCTCATTCCTACGAAAGCATCTCCAAGACTGTTCCAATCATGGATTTCCCAAGTAGCAGGAACTTCTCCCTCAAAGCCTGTCTGCTTTACATAGGATGAAGTAGTATCAAAATTTAATGTAGCAGTATCATCCAACATTCTGATGGAAACAGTATGTTTGCCTGGAAACAGAACTTTAAAGCTGCTACCTATAATATGTTGTCCTGCCTTATATTCTAATTCATAAGAAGTTTCATGGAGCTCCTTAAAATCAGTTTCACCTTTTTTCCTACCTTCTACTACTACATTTACTCTTTCCGATCCTGCAATCGGTAATTCATCCTTGCCTAAATAAACTTTTTCGCCATTTCTAACAGCATAAGATCTTATTTCTTCAATATCACTTTTTATTACTTTTAATTTGAATTTCTTGGTGAAATGGTTTCCTTCATTGGTATAACGAAGAATCACTTCCTTTTCTCCAACTTTTCTTGGGTGGAAACGATTTGTTCTGTCTACCCAGAACCAATATGAATATTCATCTCTTTCAGGATGATGTACATATTCCTCTGAATCCCACTTTTCTACTACAATTTTGTCTTCCTTTTCACCTTCCATGTGGAAAGTGCCGAAATCTGTCATTTTAAGAGTAATTTCGCCGTTTTCTACATATATTTTTTCACCGGTATCCTTATTATCAAAATATATGTCCTCTATATTAGTTTTCTTAATATTTATAGTCTTAACATCTTCGACATTTCCTACCTTAGCAGTCACCTTTACAACACCTTCTTTTTTAGGTGTTAATTTCCCTGTCTGTGAAATATCAGCGATTTCTGTTTTATCAATACTCCAAACAATACTGTCTGTAGCATCATGTGGCGTTACCTTTGCCTGTAAAGCAAGCTCTTTATTCGGCTCAAGCATAGTCGGAGCATTGATAATTTCCACTTTCTCCGCCTTAACTTCTGCAACATTTATTACATATTCTGCTTCGCCGGCATCACATTTTACTGTTACGGTAGCTCTACCTGATTTAACAACCTTATATTGAAGCCCCTCTGTAGGCAATTTGTCTTTAACAAGAATTGTTCTATCCAATATTCCGTCTTTATCTTCTACTTTAATATCGTATTCATAAAGATGGGGAACAGCAGGTATATCGCATTTAAGATATACCATATTACCAATCTTTTCTTCAATTACATTATCATTATGAGTATAGGATTTTCCCTTTGTATCTACTGAGAGTTTAGGATACGGTCCATCCACCTGAACCCATCTCATTCCCTGTCTTATAACAATCGGTTGACTCTGTTTTACATTTATAGAAATGGTTCTTTCTATCTTTCCGTCGACTTTTACATCTAAAGAAAATTTACCTTCACCTACAGCCTTTACACGGAAAGCTCCATTATCTTCTTTTCGATTAACCGCTAACTTATCCTTATCAGCCTCCTGCGGTACCATTTCAACATTCACACCGGATTTTACTACAGGTTTTATATATAATCTCTGGCCGGAGATTATATTAAGTTCTGCATCTAATATCTTAAAATTTGTATTTCTCTCTAAAGTAAAATCAACTCTCTCTAACTTGCCTTCTACCTGGGGCTCTTCTTCTCCACTTGGCTCATCAGGATTTCCCTTAACTAAAACCGGTATTTTTAATTCATAATCAAACCCGTTAACCTTTGTTTCCAACAGTATATCAACCTTGCCCGGTTTTAAAGCTGTGAGAATTTGATATTCATGACTTGGGTTTCCTTCACCATCGAAGTCAGGATATGGTACTAATGACGCAACTCCTTGATCTCCCATAAAGGAACATTTCCATTCTATTTTTTCAAGTTTCTTACCCTCTAAAATGTCTTGATGAGCATCGCTTTTAATAGCTATAATTACTTCATCATCTTTGCTCATTTCAATCGGGTTTTGATTATCCTTGTTAATTATGGGTGACTTTACTTCAAGTGCCTTCATTATACCTTCTTTAGTCCAGACACAATATACATTGCTCTTTCCCATATTTTTAGTACCTTCTGCATATCCATATGACATAGGTATAAAGGTGCTGACAACCATTAAAAATGCCAACAGTATTGAAAGTGCCCTCCTACATTTTTCAACTTTCATAAAAACCTCCTTTAGTTTAATAAAATTTAGACCTCGACACAAGGCATAAAAAAACCCTTAATTTCCGTAGAAACTAAGGGGAGCATAACAAAAAAAGAGGTCAAAAAACCGCATTATATTTGCATTGCTCCCTTGTCCCAAGAGTTCAGCGTGTATTATCAGCAGGTCTTCCGACTTAGATTCTTCCTCTGGATCCCTTCCCATCTTTCGACAGTGGCATGATCCTTCATCCTCATTACGGCAAAGGCAACTGTGCAGGATTTTCACCTGACTTCCCTATTAAAAGCATAAATTTGCTTACTGACCATACATTTATATCATATTTTGATTTTTTTTGCAACACCCAAAACCATATTTTATCCAATGAATAACAATACACCGTTATCCCATCGAAAAAAAGCCACTTTAGAAAATTTCTTCTTCTCAAGTGACTTTCAATATATTCACAGTATTATTTTCATAAAATAAAATCAAGACTTTATATGATTTTCTGTCCCATCATTACACCCATAACCGATGCCATCATTAAACCACGAGTCCAACCGCTTGAATCACCTAAACAGTGAAGATTTTCAACATTCGTGTTAAAATTCTCATCCATCTTAACCTTATTACTATAAAATTTCAGTTCCGGAGAATATAGTAAAGTTTCAGGGCTTGCAAAACCCGGAACTACATGATCCATAGCCTGAATAAAATTGATAATGCTTATCATGGTTCTATATGGTATTGCCGAAGTTATATCTCCTGCAATGGCATCTTTTAGGGTTGGGCGAACATTGGAACGCGCCAATTCATTTTCCCAAGTACGCTTTCCGTCTAAAATATCTCCGTATCTCTGAACCATAATCTTTCCGGCTCCCAGCATGTTGCTCAGCTCTCCCACCTTTCTGGCGTATTCGATGGGCTGATTGAAGGGCTCGTTAAACTTGTGGGAGCAAAGGATTGCCAGGTTGGTGTTATCTGATTTCAGCTCTTTATAGGAATGTCCGTTGACCACGGCTAAGTTGTCGTCATAGTTTTCCTGGCTTACAAAGCCTCCCGGGTTTTGGCAGAAGGTTCTCACCTTATTTTTAAAGGGGTTGGGGTAGCCTATGAGTTTAGACTCGTAGAGTACCTTATTGACCTCTTCCATGATTTCGTTTCTCACCTCTACGCGGACGCCTACATCTACGGTGCCCGGCTTGTGGGCTATATCGTATTTTGCACAGAGCTTTTCCAACCACTCGGCGCCTCTTCTGCCTGTAGCTATGACCGTTCTGTCGCCGTAGATTTCTCGCGGCTCTTCCTTCTGGTTAAGGTCGCGGATTACAACGCCTCGGCACTGCCCATCCTGCAAAATCACATCATAGCAATCGTGGTCGTAGATGATTTCTACTCCGTTTTCCAACAGGTAATCCTCTATGCTGCCGTATATGCCCTGGGCCTTTTCAGTGCCCATGTGGCGAATGGGGCAGTCCACCAGTTTAAGTCCGGCGTGGATGGCTTTTCTTCTGATTTCCTTAATCTTGTCATCCTGACCTACACCCTCGACAGCGGTGTCGGCGCCGAATTCCAAATATATCTTGTCCGTATAGTCTATCATCTGCTGGGCGTAGCGTTCCCCTATGAGCTCCGGCAGTTCTCCGCCTACCTCATAGCTGAGGGACAGCTTGCCGTCGGAGAAGGCTCCCGCTCCGGAAAATCCGGTGGTAATGTTGCAGGGCTGGCAGTTTACGCATTGCTCCGTAACGGTTTTAGGGCAGCTTCTCTTCTTTATGGAATGGCCCTTTTCCACTATTACAATCTTCTTTTTGCTTCCCAATCTCAACATTTCCAGGGCGGTAAATATGCCCGCCGGTCCTGCGCCTACTATGACTACATCGTACTTCATGTCTGTTTTCCTCCTAAGGTTAGGGTTGATGTGTGATACAAAAAACATCAGAGGCCATGGATACCCACAGCCTCTCCATATCACATACGGATTTTATCATATTTATTTAAAAATTGAAAGAATTTTATTCTATCTTTTTCCTCGGTTAATGCCCTATATTCGCCTTACGCTGAGGACTCTTATGGCGTTGAGAATAGCCAGCACCATAACCCCTACATCGGCAAAAATTGCAAGCCACATGTTGGCTATGCCCACGGCACCTAAGCCTAAAAACAACAGCTTTATGCCTATGGCAAAATATATGTTTTGATATACGATGGCCATAGTCTTCTTCGCTATCCTTATGGCCTTTGCCACCTTGGTGGGGTTGTCGTCCATGAGCACGATGTCGGCAGCCTCGATGGCCGCATCGGAGCCCAGAGCACCCATGGCTATGCCCACATCTGCTCGTGTGAGCACGGGGGCGTCGTTGATTCCGTCTCCTACGAAGGTCAGCTTTTCCTTAGGGCCTTGTTCGGCCAGAAGCTGCTCAACCATGGAAACCTTGTCCTGGGGCAGCAATTGACTATAGACCTTATCAAGGCCCAGTTCTTCAGCCACCTTCTTGCCCACCTTTTCAATATCGCCGGTGAGCATGATTCTTTCCTTAATACCTGCTGCTCGGAGGGCCTCTATGGCTTCCTTGGATTCCTCCTTAACCACATCGGCTATCAAAATATGCCCTGCATACTCTCCGTCTATAGCTATGTGAACCACAGTTCCCACATGGTTGCATATTATGAAATCCTTGATGCCGCAGCTTTCCATGAGGCGGCTGTTTCCTACGGCCAGGGTTAAGTCGGGCTTCCCTTCTCCGGCTTTGATGATGGCTACTACACCTTCGCCGCTGTGCTCGGTTATGCTTTCCACAGCTGTCTTGTCCGGAGCCTTTCCTGCTCGCTGTCTATAGGCTTCCCTTATGCTTATGCCAATAGGATGGTTGGAATAGCTTTCCGCCAAGGCGGCGTATTCCAGCAGCTTTTCGTCTTCGATTTTGCTGTGATGTATGCCTGCCACCTCAAAGACACCTCGGGTGAGGGTGCCTGTCTTGTCAAATACTACCGTCTTAACCCTTGCGAGGGTTTCCATGTAGTTGGCTCCCTTTATGAGAATTCCCGTGCTTGAAGCTCCACCGATACCGGCGAAAAAGCTGAGAGGTATGCTTATTACAAGAGCACAAGGACAGCTTATTACAAGGAAGGTCAGGGCTCTATAGACCCAAATCCCCCATTGGGGCTCCATGCTAAGTGCCAAAAGCCGAATCAATGGCGGCAAAACAGCCAATGCCAATGCCCCACAGCAAACGAGAGGTGTATAGACCTTGGCAAACTTGGATATGAAGTTTTCCGAGCGGGACTTCTTTGCTCCCGCGTTTTCCACCATGTCTAAAATCTTGGAGGCTGTGGATTCGCCGAATTCCTTGGTGGTTTGAACCTTTAAAACTCCGGTCAGGTTTATGGAGCCGCTTATTACCTCGCTTCCCGATTCCACATCACGAGGCAGGCTTTCTCCGGTGAGGGCCGCCGTGTTCAAGGCGCTGCTCCCCTCTATTACGATGCCGTCGATGGGGATTTTTTCTCCCGGCTGTATGACTATGACGGTGCCTATTTCCACATCGTCAGGATCCACTTGCTCCAGCTCTCCCGTAGGCCTTCCCTCTTCATCAAACACCTGAATGTTGGCATAGTCCGGCCTTATATCCATCAGTTCGCTGATATTTCTCCGGCTCTTACCGACGGCGTAGCTTTGGAACAGCTCTCCTATCTGATAAAAGAGCATTACGGCTACACCCTCGGCGTATTCTCCCAAGGCCATGGCTCCCACCGTTGCGATGGACATGAGGAAGCTCTCGTCAAAGGGCTGTAAGTTTTTCACTCCCTTTGCCGCCTTTATTAAAATGTCATAGCCCACGACAAAATAGGGCACTAATACCGCGATAAACCCCCAGGGCTCCGGCAGCTTGGCTATTTCCAAGGCTGCCAGCAGTATTGCCGCTACAATTATCCTGTATAACATTTTCTTTTGCTTTTTATTCATGGTCTCGTCCTGCCTCTCCTAATTGGGTCCTTTCCTGTGGGCTACATTTAAATATTAGAGGAAAACCTCACAATCCGGCTCTACCTTCTTGCAGTTTTTAACCACTTCCGCCATAACCGCGTCTCTGTCGGCCCCCTCTTCAAACTCTACGCTCAGCTTCAGAGCCATAAAGTTCAGGCTGGCATCCTTGACTCCCGGAGTCTTCTTGGTTACCTCTTCCATCTTGTTTGCGCAGTTGGCACAATCCACTTCAATCTTGTAAGTCTTTTTCATTTTACTTCCCTCCTGATATTATGTTTTGAGTACGACCTCATCGTCGCACCAGAGATACGGTTGATTACTCGTTCAACTATATCTGTATTATAGTTGAACGCTTGCTCATATGTCAAGAGTTTTTAGGTAATTTTCTCTTGGGAAAATATGGGCGGCAGGTAGTGTTCAACCTACCGAGAAGTCGGGTTGAGCCATTTTGCGAAAACCCTTGAAATCGGCTTAAATTTTGGGCTCAACATAGCCTGCAAAGGCCCCATTCCGGGCGGAAATCCCCCGAAAAGCTGCTTTTAACATAAAAACCGGCTGAGATTTTAAGCCAAATTCCTCATTTTGCGTAGTTCGGCTTACATTTCACCAATCCCCCCACCAAGCCCTGCCAGCCTTGTCCTTCCTCTTTTGACAGGACTATGGGCGAGTGTTAAAATATTATTGTAATTATTTTTAATAAACCATGTCCAAAATTCCCCTCTTGATTGTTTATATGTATAAGGGGATTATATCGATATATTTACACGGATGAGCAGGAGGCACCGGAGACATTGCCCTCTGCGTAGATGAAAGCTTTAACATTTTGTCTGTCAATACATCTGACGGCACCATATCAGCTGGAAAAGGCCCTCAGGGCACAGCCAACCGGCCGGTAATGTTCCTGCCCGAATGTAATGGTTCCCGCGTCGTTGCTTTTCTTTTGGAATCGGAGGTTACCGTGTCCGATGAAAAAACGGAATATTCGGATTTTGCACAGGATGTAATCGAGAAGTACTACAGAAACAAGGACCTTGATGAAAACAACGATTTATCTGCTCTTGTTTCGGAAAATGTTTTGAAGCTGCTCAACGCCAAAATATCGATGGAGCGTTTCCAAAGGAGGCCTTGGATATTCATTACCAGGATTACAAAATCGAAATAACTCCCGATGACACCGATAAGTTGGATGTCGTAGACAATACAGCGACTATGGCCTTTCAAGATATAAGGACTTAGTTCTACGAAGAAAATGATGAATTGACCACAGCTTCCGAGAAACAGGATGTCACAGTTTTAAAACAGGGCGACAGCTTCATACTGGAAGACTGTTACGAAAAAGTTCCCAATTATAGTTTCGGTCCTATCGACCAAGTATACAAGGATGCGATAAAATCAGGTGAAAATCTCGACGAAAAATTGACCAAATATATGGAAGATTTTGAAAAAGCGGTCAAAGCTAATGGCGCAGAGGGTCAATAATCTGTTATTTTATCAATAAATGTTCTTACCATGGTGTCCTTAAAGGATATTTAAAAAGGAGGTATTGCCATGACGATTAAAAAATTCATTTCAATGTTTTTAGCACTTGCCCTCTGTTTGGGGACTATGACATTGGCGGGCTGTGGCCATAAGACCAACTCGGTGCCCGAAAAGAAGCTTGTCTCCTTGTCTTTAGGAAAGATAATCCTTTCTTATGTGGCGGTCATAGATGATGGGGATACCCAAAGTCAAATCATGGAAGGTATAACAGGGGCCAAGGAAGGCCAACTGACCTATAAAGATATAAAGGAAAACTTAACCACCGATTTTATTATCAATTTCCAATACGAGGGAGAAGAGCCTCAAAATGTTATTGTCACAAAGTATGAGGGAAAGAGCTTCCTCTATGACCTCAGCGGCGGCGACGATTCACCGGTTCGTGAGGTAGAGGAAGGCTTTTACGACTTATGTCAGGACACCTTTGAGGCCTCAAAGGTATCCTAAGTTATATTTGAAGAAAGATTTTCACCTACATTTTTTGTTATATTTTCACAAAAATCTTTGCAAAAGATGTTGACAGCATATAAACATTATGTTACTATGCACTCATGAAATCTTTGAGAGGAGAAATCGCATCATGAAGAACTTATCAGTTTCTAAAGAAATGGCCATGATGATGGATATGTGCATGTTAGGCATGTGCATGCTTTGCTATACTGATAATTCCAATGCGCTTTCCATCGGCTGAGATTTTAGAAACAGTAAATTTTAAGGAGAGTTCATGGATACTCTCCTTTTTTTATTGGAGAGTGGACTAAAAACACAAATTTCAGGAGGAATAAAAATGAAAAAGAACATCTTCAAGGCTTTAGGCCTCACACTGGTTATCGCTTCCCTATTAGCCCTTTCAGGCTGCGGCAAGGAGAAGGCTTCCCTGCAGATAGCCGTTCCCAACGACACCACCAACGAAGCAAGAGCTTTGCTCCTTCTTCAAGAACAGGGTCTCATCACCCTCAAGGACGGTGCAGGAATCACAGCTACCATTTTGGATATCGCCGAAAATCCTCATAACATCGAGTTCAAAGAAGTAGAAGCGGCACAGCTTCCCAACGTTCTTCAGGACGTGGATTACGCCGTTATCAACTCCAACTTCGCCATCGATGCCGGCCTTAATCCGGTTAAGGACTCCCTTCTCATCGAAGGCTCCTTCTCAGCCTACGCCAACATCCTTTCCGTAAAGGAAGGCAATGAAGACCTTCCTAAAATCAAGGCTCTCATCGCCGCTTTGGAAAGCAAGCAGGTTGCAGACTTCATCACAGAAAAATATGCGGGAGCCGTGGTTTCCACAGTAGAAAAGCCTACCGACGGCTATGACGCAAGCCTTGACTATGATGCTTTAAAGGGAACTACCGTTTCCATAGCTGCCACACCTACTCCCCATGCTGAAATCCTGGCCGTAGTTAAGGACATTTTGGCAGCCAAGGGAATCACCTTAAAGATAGTTGAATTCACCGACTATGTGCAGCCCAACAACGTGGTAGAGTCCGGCGAAATAGACGCCAACTACTTCCAGCACGTACCCTACATGGACGATTTCAATAAGGAAAATGGCACTCACATCGTATCCGTTTCCGCAGTACACGTAGAACCTATGGGCCTCTACGGAGGAAAACAATCCACACTTGACGCTTTACAATAGCCTACTCTTTCCTGTATAATGTAAAGGTTAGAGAACATTCAGAGGTGTAGGAGATTGTAATGATAGAACTGAAAAACATTTCAAAATCCTTCCCTCATGCCGACGGATCTGTTGAAGCCCTTAAGAATGTCTCCATCACTGTAAAGGATGGGGACATTTACGGTATTATCGGTATGAGCGGAGCGGGTAAAAGTACATTGGTCAGATGTATAAATATGTTGGAAAGGCCCACAGACGGTGCCGTCCTCATAGACGGCGTGGATTTAGGGGCTTTAAGCGATAAGGAGCTTAGAGAAATCAGAAGAAACGTAACTATGATTTTCCAGAGCTTTAACCTTTTGATGCAGAGAACCTGCCTCAGCAATATATGCTTCCCCTTGGAGCTTGCAGGAGTAAAGAAGGCCGAGGCTAAGAAAAAGGCCTTAGAGCTTTTGGACATGGTAGGCTTGCCTGATAAGGCCAACGCTTACCCGTCACAGCTTTCCGGCGGTCAGCAGCAGAGAATAGCCATAGCGAGAGCCTTGGCCACCAATCCCAAGGTACTCCTCTGCGACGAGGCTACCAGCGCGCTGGACCCTAAGACTACCCACTCGGTTTTACAGCTCATACAGGAAATCAATCAGAAGCTGGGCATCACGGTTATAATAATCACCCACCAGATGAGCGTGGTTGAAGATATATGCAACAAGGTTGCCATCCTGGACGAAGGTACCGTAGTAGAAGAAGGTAATGTTTCGGAAATTTTCTCCCGTCCCAAATCCGCCGCTGCCAAGCGCCTGGTTTTCCCCGACGGAGTTACGGAAACCTTGCCTATTCCCGAGGGGGAGCACCACATCAGAGTGGTGTTTAAGGGTGCGGGAGCTACCAACAGCCCTATCATAGCCAGCCTGGCCATGGAAAAGGGCATCGCAGCCAACATACTTTCCGCCAACACCAAGACCATTGAAGGAAAATCCTGCGGCAACATGCTTTTAGGCATTTCCGGAGACAAGGAAACCCTCCGGGAAGCCATCAAGTTCATCAGTGAAAAGGACGATGTTATCATAGAGGAGGTGACCAGGGATGTTCTCTAAAATTTTTGCGGAGGAAAAGCTGGCAGAGGCGCTGCTCATATTGAAAAACGAGTTCCCTCTGGCTCTTTGGGAAACCTTCTATGTTACCGTAATTGCCACGGCTTTCGCCATAATAATCGGACTTCCTATAGGAGTTCTTCTGGCGACGGGAGATAAGAACGGAATCCTCCCCTTGCCCAAGTGGGTTTTAGGCGTGCTCAATTCCGTCATAAACCTGCTCCGCTCGGTGCCCTTCCTCATTTTAATGATAATGGTATTCCCTCTCACCCGACTTGTGGTGGGGACTACCGTAGGAACGGTGGCTTCCATCGTACCCCTGGTCATAGCAGCTTTCCCCTTTGTGGCAAGACTGGCTGAGTCCAGCTTCCGAGAGGTGAACCCCAACATCATTGAGGCTTCCCAAAGCATGGGAGCCACACCTTTCCAGATCATAAAGAAGGTTCTCATCCCGGAAAGCTTCCCGTCTCTGCTTTCCAACGCCACCATAGCCATAACCACCATCTTGGGATATTCAGCCATGAGCGGTATCATCGGCGGCGGCGGCTTGGGAAAAATCGCCATAAACTACGGATATTACAGGTATAAGACTCTCGTAATGCTTTTGGCCGTAGTGCTCCTCATCGTCCTGGTCTTCATTTTCCAGACTTTGGGTGACAGGATGGCTCGAAAATCCGACAAGCGCCTGAGATAGATGTTTTGCAAGGAAAGGAAAATATATGAGTTTACTCACCGTAGATAAGGTAACCCACGGCTTCGGGGCTCGACAGATTTTAGAGGATGCCAGCTTCAGGCTTAATAAGGGTGAACATATAGGGCTCATCGGAGCCAACGGGGAAGGAAAATCTACCTTTCTCAACATAATCACCGGCGACCTGATGCCGGACGAGGGAAAGGTTGAATGGTCTCGCCACGTGACCGTAGGCTATTTGGATCAGCACTCGGTTTTGAAAAAGGGCATGACCATCAGAGAGGCTCTTCGCACAGCCTTTAACCATATGTACGAGCTGGAGGCGGAAATGCTGAAGCTCTACGAGGATATGGGCTCCGCCTCCTCTGATGAGGAAATGAACGCAATGATGGAGGACGCGGGAGAAATCCAGCACATATTGGAATACAGCGGGTTTTACGAATTAGATGCCAAGATTGAGGAGGTTGCCGGAGGCTTAGGCCTTAGGGATATAGGCCTGGACAGAGATGTTTCGGATCTGTCGGGCGGTCAGAGGACAAAGGTTTTGCTGGTAAAGCTCCTCTTGGAAAATCCCTCTATCCTCATATTGGACGAGCCTACCAACTATTTGGATTACGAGCATATAGTCTGGCTGACCCGCTTCCTGCAGGAATACGAAAACGCCTTCATCCTGGTTTCCCACGATATGGAATTCCTAAATTCCGTGGTCAATGTGATCTACAATCTGGACGGCGGAAACTTGAGCAGATATACGGGAGATTACAACAATTTCCTCAGGATGTACGAGATACAGAAGTCTCAGGAAAAGGCGGCCTACGAGCGGCAGCAGGCGGAAATCGAAAAGCTGGAGGACTTCATCGCCAGAAACAAGGCCAGAGTCGCCACCCGCGGCATGGCTCATTCCAGACAGAAGCAGCTGGACAAGATGGAAATTTTAGAGCGGCCCACGGAAAAAATCAAGCCGGAGTTCAACTTCCTCATGGGAAGAACCCCCAGCCGTTTCGTGGTAGAAGCCACGGATTTGGTGCTGGGCTACAGTGCCGACGAGCCACTGACAAAGCCGGTTTCCTTTACTCTTGAGAGAGGGCAAAAGGTTGCCATAGTGGGAACGAACGGCCTTGGAAAGACCACCCTGCTTAAGACCATCTTAGGTGAAATACCTCCTTTAAGCGGAAAAGCCCAGCTGGGGGACTATCTGCAACCGGGATATTTTGCTCAGGAGGCGGACAGGGATTCCCAAACTACCGCTCTTGACAGATTTTGGGCGGAATTCCCCGTCATGGAAAATAGAGAGGTTCGCCTTTGCCTTGCGAAATGCGGCCTGACCAACGAGCACATCACCTCCCAGATGAGAGTTCTCTCCGGCGGCGAAAATGCCAAGGTGCGCCTCGCCATCGTCATGAACAGAGAGCACAACTGGCTGGTGCTGGACGAGCCCACCAACCATTTGGACGTGGCAGCCAAGGATGAGCTGAAAAGAGCTCTGAAGGCTTTCCCCGGCACTATTTTGCTGGTGTCCCACGACCCCACCTTCTATGAAGACTTCGTAACCCATGTGTGGAATGTGGAAGACTGGACCACTAAGGTTGTGTAACTGCGGCTGAGTAGATGGCACGGCAATTTCAAAAGAGTAAAATTTGAGAGTTAAGCCGATTTTTCAGAAAATGAAAAGTAGGCTTAATTTTTTATGGGGAAATGTAAGTTTCAGGCTTAAATCAGCCAAAATTATAGGTTTTGCTGCCAGATGGAAGGCCAATAAGGGCTAAAGTTAAGCCGTCTCCCCTGATTTTGGATAAATCGGCTCAACCTACTCCTTTGATAGGTTGAAAATGGATATTATTATGGTAAAATGAGCATAGTATGACAAATTAGGGGGTATTTACTATGAAAAGAAAAATTTACTTATTAGGTCTGATGCTTCTGATGATTTTCTTTACAGGCTGCGGAAAGACAACCGGGGATGACGGCGGCTCTGCCGAGCCCGTAAAAATGACAGATGCGGAGATTACTTGGTTTGAAGAAGAGTTCTTCAATCGTACCTTGCCGGAGCACATGGAAAACATGTTCCTCACCAGTGAATATTCAACCGTCAAGGACATAGACCTGTATATGCTGTTCTACAACGGCGTGGCCGGCGGAGCTGCCGTAACCAAGGAGGAGAAGGACGCCTTCTGGAAAGATCAGGAGTTGGATTTGGATTTCGATGTTTTCAAGATTACTGCCGATCAGATGAATGACTGCCTGAAGCAATATGCGGGAATCTCTCTCGAAGACAGTGGAATGGTCAATATTACATCATTTTTCTATAGAGAAGACACAGATGCCTACTATACCTCTCACACGGATACAAATGCTTTTGTATGTTCATTTTCCGAGGGGATTTGGACCGGCGACGGCTACTGCCTCCTCACCTATGAGGATCCCAACAGCTATCCTACGGAAACTAAACAGGTTAAGATGAAGGTTGTGGATAAGGAAAAAGGTCTTTACCAATTTGTCTCCAATGTGAAGGTATCTAAGTAGATCGCCATTAAGCGATACGGAAAAACCACACCACAGCCCAATACTACAATCTTAAAGGATACGAAAAGAGCCGCTTCCAAAGCGGCTCTTGGATTGAAATCTTATTTATACTACTTGATAAATTCCTTTACAGAGGTAGCCAAGCCGGCTAAGCCCTGAATTTCCGAAGGAATGATAATCTTTGTAGCCTGACCGTCGGCAGCCTTTTGGAAGGCCTCCAAGCTCTTCAGCTTGATAACGGCATCGTCTAACTGTGCATCCTTGATAAGCTTGAGACCTTCGGCAGTAGCCTGGTTTATCATGAGGATGGCCTGGGACTGACCTTCGGCCTCTTTGATAGCTGCCTGCTTCTGAGCTTCTGCACGAAGGATGGCGGCTTCCTTGCCGGCCTCAGCCTCTAATATCTTAGCGGCCTTCTGACCTTCGGCGATAAGCACTGCGGACTTCTTTTCGCCTTCTGCGATGAGGATGGCTTCTCGTCTCTCTCGTTCTGCTCTCATCTGCTTTTCCATGGCGGTCTGAATGTCGCGAGGAGGTGTAATGTTCTTCACCTCAACACGATTTATCTTGATTCCCCAAGGGTCCGTAGCTTCATCCAAAACGAAACGGATTTTGCTGTTTATGTGTTCTCTGGAAGTGAGGGATTCGTCCAGCTCCAATTCACCGATGATATTTCTGAGAGTTGTTGCTGTCAGATTTTCGATGGCGGACATAGGACTTTCAACGCCGTAAGCGTAAAGCTTAGGGTCTGTAATCTGGAAATATATTACCGTGTCGATTTCCATGGTTACATTATCCTTTGTGATTACCGGCTGAGGCGGGAAATCTATAACCTTTTCCTTCAAGGACATGGTTCTGGAAACCTTGTCGATAAGAGGAATTTTGAAGTGAAGTCCTACCTGCCATGTTTCGTGATAAGCTCCCAATCTTTCTACTACATACGCCTTTGCCTGAGGCACGATACGAATATTCGTAACTAAAAGTCCGACTACGATCACACCTAATACTACCAGTGCCATTACACTGATTACATCATTAACACCCATACTCTTTTTTCCTTTCGAATATATTTTTCCATAAAATGTTTTTGCCTATGACCAAGTTTACTCATAAACGGGCTTCACTATCAGTTTAACCCCTTCTATGGCTGTAATCTTGACCAGCTGATCTTTATCCACGGCTTCCGAAGAAACTTCCGCCAAAGCAGCCCATTCCTGACCGCCTACGCGTACTCTTCCCACCTTGTAAGGCTCAATGGCAGATATGACCACAGCCTTTTCCCCTATCATAGCCTCCAGATTAGTCTTTTTCGAGCCCAGCTTCAGCTTATCCACGAAGAACTTTCTCGTGAATGCCAGCAGGCACAGAGATAGGATAAAGAACATTACCAACTGAAGCCAGAACGGAGCGCCGATCAATGCTAAAATCAGCGAGCCTAAGGCTCCTATGGCAAACCAAATGGTAAGCAGCCCTATGGTTATGGCCTCTACGACCATGAAAAAGATCGATATGGCCAGCCAGAATACTACCAAATTGATTTCTAAACCAAAGATACTCATATATTTCCCCCTCTCATTAAAGTTTATGTCGCACTGTAGGCAACATCATAATTTATTTTACAGATGTATTTAGAGTTATATGCCCTTATACCTCCGCAAAGCAACTCTGTTATTTCATCCTGGCATGTCTTGCAATCGGGAGAAAGCAAAACGTCGAAGATGACATTCGTATGGCTGTCTCCCGGCACGATTCGCAAATCGTGGAAGTCCAGCACGCCCTCCATTTCTGATATTTTCGACTCAAGTATTTCAGATATGGATTCTCTGTCAGGATTGGTTCTGTCCACCGGGTCCATATGGCCTGTAGCGAAAACATTCAATTCCTTGTGCAGGCGCCATTCTATATCGTCTATCATATCATGGCTCTTCATAATGTCGGTTTTTCCGTCTACTTCTATGTGGACAGAAACGAAGGTTTTTCCGGCACCGTAATTGTGAACCACCAAGTCGTGATAGCCTATGATTCCCTCATAGCTTCCTATGATTTCCTCTACGCCCTTGAGCAAGTCCTTCGAAGGGGCTTCCCCCAGCAAAGGGCTTATGGTTTCCTTAGTCAGGCTGAAGCCGGACCAAAGGATAAATGCGGCCACGAGAAGGCCCATATATCCATCTATTTTTAAATTTAAGAATTCTTCTGTCAACACGCCGGCTAATACTGCGAAAGTGGCGATAACATCATTTCTTGAATCGGTTCCCGTCGCTATCAGGGTCAAGGAATTTATCTTCTTCCCCGCCGATATATAGAAAGCCATTTGACCTATTTTCACGGCTATGGAAAGCACCAGTACGATGACCAGATTCCAGCCGAAGGCCACCGGCTCCGGATCGAAAATTTTCTGCACCGCCTCTTTTCCCAGTTCAAAGCCTACCAGCATTATGATCATGGAAACTATCATTCCGGCAATGTATTCGATTCTGGCGTGGCCGTAAGGGTGTTCCTTATCCTCCGGCAAGGAAGCCAGCTTGAAGCCTAAAAGGGTTATGACCGATGAAGAAGCATCGGACAGGTTGTTCACTCCGTCGGCAATTATGGCTATACTTCCGGAAAGGGTTCCAACCAAGTACTTGGCTCCTGCCAAGATCAGATTGGAAATTATCCCAACTATGCCGGCCAGCTTTCCGTAGCGATTTCTTACCGTCACATCGGAAACATTGTCATAATCTTTTATAAAAAGCTTGAATATGAAATCCATGGCACCTTTACTTTTCTTTAATCCATCTTTTCCAAAGCAGCCTTGGCCGCCTTTACCAGCTGGTCCGGACAGGAGCTGTCCTTGAAGCCGCATTTGATTCCTGCCAGCTTTTCCTCCAACTCGGCAACGGGCATGCCCTTTGCCAGTGCTGCGACACCCTTCAGGTTGCCGTTACAGCCTCCTACAAATTCCACATCCTTCAGGATGCCGTCTTCCACATTTACTGTTATGAGTCTGGGGCAAATCCCCACCGGTCTGTATTCGTGCTTCATCAACTGCCTCCTTCAAAGATTCATAGTTATGTGCTATAATCGAGTATAACACAAATCAGGAGAAAAAAACATATCTATGGATGAAAATAAATTGTTTTTAAGGGGAATAGAGGAGAAATACGACAAATTCTCCTATCAAAACACACAGCTTAGGACTGATTTCATGTCTCCGGAGCAGCAGAGCATGCTTTCAGGATTTCTGAGAGCTCATTCCGGCCAAGGGATTTTTCTCTTCGGCGGCTATCCGGAGGCGGAAAGGAAGCTGCTCCTCTTCATGCCGGAATACACAGAGGTACGTGATGAGGACGAGGCCATTGAATACTTTAAGACTGTTCCTGAAGATTGGCCCGTGAGGATTCTCAAGTGCACCATACCGAAGCAGGAGAAGGCAGCTTTAGGCCATAGGGACTATTTAGGTGCCTTGATGGGATTGGGTATCAAACGTGAGAAAATCGGCGATATTCTGGTGCGGCCTGACGGTGCAGACATATTAGTAATAAGCGAGATGGCCGACTATATGGAGCGGGAGCTTTCACAGGTTGGCCGCGTTTCCCTCAGGGTTGAGCAGGAAAGTCCTGAGGCTCTGGCTATGGCAGAGGCAAAGCGTGAACTCCTGAGGCTCAATGTGGCTTCCCCTCGTCTTGACAATGTATTGTCTGCCGTGTTTTCCATATCGCGAAAATCTGCTACGGAGGCTATTTCCGGAGGGCTTGTCTTCGTAAACGGAGTCTTGGCTACCAAGGCCGACTTTCAGCTGAAGGGTGGAGAGAAGCTGGTTTTGCGCAGGAAGGGAAAGGCCCTCTATCTCGGCCGGACAGGCACCTCTAAAAAAGGCAAGGCCTATATAGATGTAGAAAAGTATATATAAAAGGAGCTCGCTTTTAAGGCGGGCTCCTTTGCTCTTTATCGTTTATTTGCGATTTACCTTTAATTTGCAGTGCTTAGCCACACTTCATCATGTTCCGTGTTAGGCTTGGCTCTCCAGGTCTACACATACAATTTCCGGCCGGTTAAATATCCTGAAGGGAAACAGGCTGTTTCCCAAACCCCTGCTTATTACAAGCCGGGTGTTATCTACCTGATGAACTCCCTGATAGTACTTGGGAAAAAATCCTTGGCCCGGAGCAATTACTCCCCCTAAGAAGGGCAGCCTGATTTGGCCTCCGTGAGCATGTCCGGAGAAGACCAAGTCCACCTTTTGTTGGCTGTAATAGTTTATGTACTGAGGCTCGTGAGCCAAAAGCAGGGTAAAATTGTCTCCTGTTGATTTGGCCAGCTTTCCCAAGGTTGCATCGGTCAAGCTGAAATCGTCCAGACCTATGACAGATATAGTCTTTCCATACCTTTCCACCTCTGCAGCTTCGTTGTTGAGCCATCTCACTCCGGTGTCCTGCATGGCATTAAGGAATTCTTCCCTTTCCTGCCAAGGCAAGCTGTTTTCATGATTTCCCGTCACATAGAAGACCTGGCATATTTTGCTCAGCTCCGAGGCCAGCTCAAGGGCCACGTGGCTCTGCCTTCTCCTGCCATCCACAAAATCTCCCGTGCACACTATTATATCCGGTTTCAGCTCTCTGACTATTTCCAACAGTCGGCGGTTATCCTTTCCGAAGGTCTTGTCGTGGAGGTCGGAAAGCTGGACTATGCGAAAGCCTTGAAATTCCTTAGGTAGGTCCGAGGATTTTATCCGATAAAAGCCAGTCTCCGGCCAATTATTCTGGCTCCACAAAAATCCCGCGGCCAGAAGAGCCAGCACTATTAAAATACTCTTTATATGGCCCTTTATCAAAGCTGGCCTCCCCTTTTCTTTTCTCGACTATAGAAGAATAAGAAGGGTATGGTGGCATAGAGAATCCCTCCCGGTATGTCTAAAAATACATGCTGCTTTACCAAAACCGTAGTCGCAATTATCAAAAGGCCATAGGCCGTAACCAATGCCTTGATTTTCCCCCTTTGTGAGGATGTATTCACGCCTAATATCAAGGCTGTCGTAGTCATCACATGGCAGGAAGGGAAGCCTGCAAATTGGTCATCCACCGCGTGGGTCATCCTTAGCCATACTTCCAAAAAGCTGTCCCCGGTCACTGTGGGTCGGGGAACCATAGTCTGGAAGAAAATAAAGGTAAGATAAGCCATGATCAGTCCCGTTATGATAGCCTTTATCATCGGTCTGTAAGCCTCCGCGTCCTTTATCATGGTTCTGAGTATAAAGAAGATTAAGAATGGGAACCAGGAATGATATACGGGCAAAAAGCCTATGATGAAAGGTATCTTGTCGTCTAAGGGGATGCTTATATTATGAACAATCTCTGTGGGCCGATTGAGTATTTCAAATATGGGGACCAGGGCCAGATAGATGATAAACAAAATGATTTCTTTTTTATGGGTCTTGAAAAATTCCGCCATAATTTCAGCTCCTTTCTTTCACCTCCGTAAAAGTGAAAAAAGAAAGTGTCGGTATCCCGACACTTTCCCTTTAATAAATGGTGCGGACAAAGGGATTCGAACCCCCATGGTCGCCCACACGGACCTGAACCGTGCGCGTCTGCCAATTCCGCCATGTCCGCATAACATAAAGATTATACAACAAAACAATTATAATTGCAAAGGGAAAATCGTAAATTTGCAATTTTTTCTTACAAGTTTTTTACCCCTTTAATTCGGCTACTGTATTTCCCCTTCTTCTATAACCCCTGCCTCCACCATGGCCTCCAAGACCTGCTGTCTTCTCTCCTCCGCCAAGCGAGGGCTCACTTTGGGAGAATATACCGATGGAGCATTTGGGATTCCCGCCAGCATTGTGGCTTCGTAGTCATTCATTTCCGAGGGATTATTATGAAAATAGCCTTGGCAGGCATCGTGAACGCCGTAATATCCGGAACCGAAATATATGACATTTACATAGAGCTCCAAAATTTCGTCCTTGGAGCACAGCTTTTCAACTTCCCTTGCCACGAAAATCTCCGCAAACTTTCGTGAAAATTTCTTTTCCTGAGAAAAGTACATTATCCTGGAAAGCTGCTGTGTTATGGTACTTCCTCCCTCTACCAGGCCTACAGATGCAATATTTCTTCCTGCGGCCCGCATGGTTGATATTATATCGAAGCCGTGATGGCGTCTGAATCTTTTGTCTTCCACGGCAATGATGGCGTTAACATAGGTTTCAGGCAGCTCTTCGTAGGACGTATAATTTTTCAAGTTCAAAATCTCTTCGATTTTCTTTTCAACGGGCACGGCCTCTACAGCCTGTCTATACATCCTGTATCCCTTGTAGCAGGAATACCCTCCTGCCAGAAGGAAAAGCATCAGTACCCCTATGAAAGTTTTCTTAAGTAATTTCATATTTCACTTCTCCCCACGTATGAAAGCTCAATAAAACTATAAGGTACGTGGAGGGCTTTGTCAAATGAAGCTATTGTGTATTTTGCTCCCGCCCCTAATCGCCATATCCTTAGAAAAAGAAAACAAACAAGATATTTTTTCGGCAAAATTTTTATTAAAACGCGAAAAAGTTCTTGATATTTGCCCGGGCTCTGTGTATAATGTAACGGTAGCCAAATTTATGCGGACATGGCGGAATTGGCAGACGCGCACGGCTAAGGACCGTGTGGTGAGAGCCTTGCAGGTTCGAGTCCTGTTGTCCGCACCAAGTGAAACGAGTCTTTCTTCTGAGAGGCTCGTTTTATTTTTTATCGCAAAAGCCTCATATTAACCACTTATCCCCCAAAATATACCACCTATGGAGATACTGTTGAATTATAAAGACATATCCTCTATACTCAAGCCATGAAAGGAGGTCAGAGTATGCAGATAGAAATAAGAGAAGATGCTGACTGTAAAGAAGTCAAGGTCATCATCGTCACGGACAGCATTACGCCGGAAGTCAACGCCTTGGTAAAGAAGCTGTCCGAAGAAACACCAAACAAGCTGTTGGGCTTTAAGGATGATAAAGCAGTTATTTTACAGGAGGAGGAAATCTGCAGAGTGTACGCTGCCAACGGCAAGGTCTTCGCCGTCACCGAGGCGGGCGAATATGTACTCCGACTGAAGCTCTACGAGGCAGAAGCCAGATTTGACAAGAACAGCTTTGTGAGGATTTCCAATTCGGAAATCGTAAACCTGGACAAAATAAAAGGCTTTGACCTTAACTTTGTGGGGACCATCTGCATGACCCTCACCAACGGGAGCAGCAGCTATGTTTCCAGGCGTTACGTCTCCAAGATTAAAAAAATGTTAGGTATATGAGGTGGATGAGATGAAAAAGCAAATTATACGAAATTTTTTATTAGGCTTCCCTTTGGGAATGGCCATAGGGTTTACCATAAGCATCGGCATATCCTTAGGCATAGGTACGGGAGAATTTTACTCCTGCCCCCCATTGCTTATTGACAGAATGGGCAGCGAATTAGGAGGCACAATAGCCCAGGCTTTGCTCAGCGGAATTTTGGGATCTTTCTTCTGTGCCGCCTCTCTAATCTGGGATATAGAGGAGTGGAGCTTGCTTAAGCAGACCATAGTCTCTTTCCTGGTACTGACGGCAGTCATGATTCCCGTAGCCTATTTGGCAGGCTGGATGGAGCCCACACTGATGGGTCTGTTGTCCTATGTTGCGCTCTTTGCCCTAATATACATGGTGATCTGGGTGGCTCTGTTCATCAGTATTCGCAGGAAAATTCTTAAGATTAACCAAAAGCTCAGCCAAAAGGGGAAATAATTTTTTATAGCAAAAGAAGTGGAGCGACTGTCGTCCCACTTCTTTTTTATCTCTCATATTACTTTTATTACCTCTGTTCAGGCGGCTCCCTATCAGCTCAGGGCTACATCCAGGGACATCATCACCGTAAAGCCTAAGGAAAACATCAGAGCTCCTATGTTAGAGTGCTCCCCTTCGGACATCTCCGGTATGAGCTCCTCCACCACTACATACATCATGGCTCCGGCGGCAAAGCTTAAAACATATCCCAGAACCGGTGCGATAAGTCCTACAGCAGCTATGGTCAAAAGGGCGGCTACAGGTTCCACCACCCCCGACATCATGCCGTACAGGAAGGATTTTCCCTCACTCATACCCTCTGCTCTCAGGGGCATGGATATGATGGCTCCTTCCGGGAAGTTCTGTATAGCGATTCCTATGGAAAGTATCAGGGCCGCTGACATGGTCATCATGCTGTCTCCCGCCAGAACTCCGGCAAATACTACACCTACGGCCATACCCTCAGGTATATTGTGAAGCACCACCGCCAAGACAAGCATGGTAGTTCTCTTAAACTTGCTCTTAGGGCCTTCCGCCTCTTTGCTATCCATGTGAAGGTGAGGTATCATCTTATCCAGGGCCAGCAGGAATAGCACCCCTACCCAAAAGCCTATAGCCGCCGGTATAAAGGCCAGCTTTCCCATACTTTCCGAATGGTCCATAGCCGGTATCAAAAGGCTCCAAATGGAGGCGGCAACCATTACTCCTGCGGCAAAGCCGGAAAGTCCGCGGCGAAGCAGGTCATTCATATTCTTTTTCATGAAGAAAACGCAGGCCGAGCCCAGGGTTGTACCCAAGAGAGGCAGCATCAACCCGTAAAAAATATCTATATTCATTTATATATTTCTCCT
>JBHADF010000046.1:0-14523 GCA_041854955.1 Anaerovoracaceae bacterium
GGGATTCTTTAGCCAAATGGCCTGAAATGGGGTGATTGGTGTGATTTTCGGCGCTGGGCCGGGAAATCAAATATTCTCTGGTGATAGATAGCCTCTGGTGTGCTTTCCGCCGCCGGGCCGGGACATGGCGATTATATAAAGGAGATAATGATTGGTGTGATTTTCGACACCGGCCGGGAAAAGCTTCCGGGCAACAATATCCCTCCATTTCCAGCCCTTTCGCCCCATAAAAAAACGACGGTCGGGACCGTCGTTTTTGTCGATTTATTCTATTTTCCGAAGTATCTGTTGAGGAGGCCTTCGAAAGCAGCTCCGTGTCTTGCTTCGTCCTTGCACATTTCATGTACTGTGTCGTGGATAGCATCAAGGTTCTGCTGTTTTGCTCTTGTTGCCAGGTCTTTCTTTCCTTCGCAAGCGCCGCGCTCTGCATCAACTCTCATCTTCAGGTTCTTTTCTGTGGAATCGGTGAGAACTTCACCCAAGAGCTCAGCAAATTTTGCTGCATGCTCTGCCTCTTCCCAAGCAGCCTTTTCCCAGTAGAGCCCGATTTCGGGATAGCCTTCTCTGTGGGCTACTCTGGACATGGCCAGGTACATTCCCACTTCAGAGCACTCGGCTTCAAAGTTCGCTCTCAGGTCAGCAAGGATCTGAGGGTCAACGCCCTTCGCCACGCCTACAACATGCTTATCAGCAAAATCAGCCTTTCCTGTCTCCTGCTTCATGAATTTATCTGAAGGAACTCCGCAAAGAGGACATGCTTCAGGAGGTTCTGCACCTACGTGCACATAGCCACATACAGTGCAAACCCACTTAGTCTCAGCCATCTCAGCCTTATTCTCTTCTACTTTTTCAAAATTTTCAGGACCTACATGGCAAATCGGACATTCTGCCGGAGCCTCAGGACCTTCATGTGTGTAACCACAAACTTTGCAAACCCATTTCATAATTTTATTCCTCCTTAATATTCTTTTTTGGTTCTTTCCAAAATATAAAAAGAACTTCTTCATACAATTTCTATTTTACCACATTCAGCAGAAAATAAACAGTTTTTTTGACAAAATCTGTTAATTTCTCCCTGCTCTTTCTCCATGCCGTATCCACCGGCTATATGCGATTCACAGCTTCCCGCAAGGTCTTTCCGTCATTTATCCTGTTCAGGTCTCCTCTTAGCTTTGCGGCTCCGGGAACTCCCTTGAGATACCAGCCCATGTGTTTTCGCATTTCACGCACGGCAACATATTCTCCCTTTATTAGTAAAACCTCATCAAAATGACGCATTATCATAGCTTTTCTTTCCTGAATGGTGGGCTTGGGGAGGGGCGGTAAGCCTTGCCAAGCTCTGTTCAAATCCCGAAATATCCAGGGATTCCCCAGGGCTCCGCGAGCTACCATTACAAAATCACATCCGGTTTGCCTCATCATCTCCAAGGCACTTTCACCGTCTGTCACATCTCCGTTGCCAATGACGGGGATTCCCAGTGCGGCCTTCACATCAGCTATGACGGACCAATCCGCCTCTCCGGAGTAAAACTGCTCTCTGGTCCTACCGTGAACAGCCACGGCGGCTGCTCCTGCCGATTCTGCTGCCAGCGCCACCTCCACAGCGTTTATACTATCCTTATCCCAGCCGGCCCTTATCTTTACGGTTACCGGCTTTGAGGTGTTTTGCACCGTGCTTCTCACAACATCGAAAACCAATTCCGGATTCTTCATCATGTAGGAGCCTTCCAGATTTTTAACTATCTTGGGTACGGGGCATCCCATATTGATGTCCAAAATAGCGTTGGGAGCCCCATCCAGCTCTCTGGCGGCAAAGGCCATCACATCAGGCTCATGGCCGAAAATCTGATAGCCTACAGGACCTTCACCGGGTAAAATTTCCAAAAGCTTCCCCGTATTCTTATCTCCGTAAAACAGACCCTTGGCGCTGACCATTTCCGAATAGGTCATGGCCGCTCCCTGCTCCCTGCATATTTTCCTGAAAGCCCCATCGGTAATTCCGGCTAAAGGAGCCAGGAGAAAGGGGCTTTCCAGCTGAACGCTGCCTATCTTCAATTCTTTCATAATAAGTATAGGCGGATTTTGCTCCGCCTAATTCCTCCTATTTTACTGCCTTTTCCATACGCTTAAGGGCCAAGGCTACCGTAAGGCCGGGGATAACTCGATTTCCCGTTATCTCCACCCCTAAAATTTCGTTTATCTTTTTAAGTCTATACTGTACCGTGTTGGTGTGAATTCCCATGAATTCAGATGTTTTGGAGGAGTTCATACCAGCATCCAAAACGAAGGTTTCCAAGGTCTCCAAAAGCTGACGAGCCTTGTTATCCCCTTCCTTTCTGAAGGGCTCCAGGAAGTCGGTATAGTTCTTTTTAAGCTGTCCTCCCTGAACCTGAATGCTTATGCAGTTGGACACCAGGGCCAGCTCATATTTGGAGAAAACCCTCTTGTAGGGGAATACGCTTTCCATGAAGGACCAGGTCTCTCCCACAAGTCTGAAGCCGTCGGCGGCTCCCTCTATGCCGTCTATTCCCGTAACATGGAAAATTCTCACGGACTTGTTGCTCTTAAGGCTATCAAAGAGGGCTATGCAACCTGCCTTGTCCTCATTATCCTCTTTTGCCTTTGCCTGATGACCCTTCAGAATCACCCCGTAGGTTTCATTGTCTTCGGAAACACGTATAACATCTATGTGGCCTTCCGCCATGAACTTGTTAAGAACACCGTCGGCATGGTGGGTTTCCAGATTTTCCGCATAAAATACGGATAAGATGTCTCCCGCCTTTATATCCGCCTCCGTTCTCAGGGAATAGGCCAAGGATTTATTGCCGCGCATGAGGGCCTTTACAAATTCAGACTTGGCGTCACGCTCCGGAGTGAACTTCCACATGCCCATGGCCAGCTCTACGATTTCAGCCAGCTTGGAAACCTCCGCTGCGGAATAGTTATCATCGTTGTCTACAATGATAAGGTAATATCTGTCCTCATTTATGTTGACCACTCCCCAGTAGGTGAGAACGCCGTTGATGTCGATAAGGCTGTAGGAATTGCCCAAATTCAGGGCCATTTCCTTTCCTCGGCGAATAGCTTCATTTATGGTGGTCTTGTATCTCGTTTCCACTACGAAAACAGGATTGAACTCCTCGCTTAAAAGGATTACCTGAAATCCGTTGTTTATAGCAGCCTCCCTGAGGGCCTGCTGAAAGTTTGAGTGCTTTTCAAAGTTTAGCAGATGGAAAATCGTATTGCTGATAAGGCTGTTTTTAAAATCGTTGCCGTTGTTTACCAGGTCCACTATTTCTTCCATAATGGCGGTATAGCCCATTTCTGCGCTGTCGGCCATGATTATGAAAGGAAGTCCCGCTTTGTCGGCGGCCTCAACTACGGCATTTTCCACAGCCTTGGTGGTCTTATCCCTCTGGAAAAATACCAAGGCGGAAATACCTGCTTTTGCCAGCTCTGCTATGGTTTCTACTTGAAGATTCCCATCGCTTTTCATTCCGGCAAAGGTGGTCAAAACCATGGTCTCCGGCTGTCCGTTGAGCATGACCGCTTCATTGACACTTTGGGCGTCCATGACGGAAATACCTTTTATTCTTTTCTCCAATCCGCTCTCTCCCGCCACTACTAAAGCTCGACGGAAGGATTCCAGCTTAAGACAATCCTTAACTGTCACTCTCATGGTTTTCCCCTTCCTTATGAGTATCTGCTTCGGGAGCATCTTCTTCGGAGGCTCCTTCTTGGTCCTTTACGGCACCTTCTCTGCTTTTTGCCTGAAGTTCCTTCATATAGTCCTCAAAGGGATCCTCTTCATCGTCAAGGTAATCGCTGTCATACTTTCTCAGCTCTTCTTCCAGCTTTTCCTGCTCTTCCTTTCTGATACGGTCTCTCTCTTCCTTTTCCTTGGCATCGTTTTCCTTCTTCTCGGACTGAACCTTTTCAACGCTTTCCTTAAGCTCTTCTGCTGTCAGCTTGCCTGTATAGAGGGCCTCAAACTGCTCTCCGTCTACAGTTTCAACCAGCAGCAGGGCCTGAGCCACCGTTTCCAAAAGTTCATTCTTTTCTGAAAGAATCTTTGTAGCCAAATCGTAGGCTTCCCCTATGATTCTTCTAACCTCTTCATCTATGGTTTTAGCCGTTTCTTCCGAGTAATTCTTATGCTGTGTAAAATCGTTGCCCAGGAAAACTTCCCCGTCTCCGCCGTAATTTACATTGCCCAGCTTCTCGGAAAATCCGTATTTTGTAACCATTTCTCTAGCCACATCCGTAGCCTGTTTAATGTCTCCGGAGGCTCCTATGGATATATCCTCCAGCTTCAACTTTTCCGCTACACGGCCTCCCATGCAGGTAACGATATAGTTGTACATGGATTGGCGGGTTTCAAAGAGATTATCGTCCTTGGGCAGGTACATGGTGTAGCCTCCCGCTCTTCCTCTGGGTATAATAGTAACCTCATGGATAGGCATGTGATCAGGTAAGGAACGGGCAACGATGGCGTGGCCTCCTTCGTGGTAAGCGGTCAGCCTCTTTTCCTTGTCGGAAACCACTTTAGACCTCTTGGCCGGTCCCATTTCAACCTTTCTGATAGCCTCTTCTATTTCTTCCATCCTGATGAATCTGCCGTCTCTTCTGGCAGTTATCAGAGCTGCTTCGTTCAAAATGTTTTCCAGGTCAGCCGGCGTGCTTCCCATGGTTCTTCTGGCCAAAATGGAAGCCGTAACATCGTCTGCCAAGGGTTTATTCTTAGCGTGTACCTTTATTATGGCCTCTCTGCCTCTCACATCGGGCAGGCCTATAACTACCTGTCTGTCAAATCTTCCCGGTCTCAAAAGAGCCGGATCCAGCACGTCAGGTCTGTTGGTGGCAGCTAAAATTATGATGCCGGAGTTTTCCTCGAAACCGTCCATTTCAACGAGAAGCTGGTTGAGGGTCTGTTCTCTTTCGTCATGGCCGCCGCCTATACCGGAGCCTCTCTTTCTGCCTACCGCGTCTATTTCGTCGATGAATACGATACAGGGTGAATTCTTCTTGGCGTTTTCAAAGAGGTCTCTAACTCGGGATGCACCTACACCGACGAACATTTCCACGAAATCGGAACCTGAAATGGTGAAGAAGGGAACTCCCGCTTCTCCGGCACAGGCCTTTGAAATATATGTCTTTCCCGTTCCCGGAGGGCCTACCAGCAAAATTCCCTTGGGGATTCTGGCTCCCAGCTCCTTGTATTTTCTCGGGTCTTTGAGGAAGTCTACGATTTCCTCCAGCTCAACCTTTTCCTCTTCCAGGCCGGCTACGTCTTCAAAGGTGACCTTTTTATCGCCCTTTGCCATCTTGGCTCTGGATTTTGCAAACTGGAAGGCCTTGCCGTTTCCTCCCTGATTCATCATTATATAGAAGAGGAAGATCAGGGCACCTATCATCAAAACATTGGGAATCAGGCTTATCCAAAACGAACCGGTATTAGGCTTGGGGCTGGAATAAACCAATTTCCCCTTTTCCACCTGGGGCATGAGATAGGCTTCATTGAGCCACAATATTTCACCGATGGAAGGGGCATAGGCATAGACCGTGGTTTTTTCGTCAACCTTGCCTCGGATAGTGGTATTTTCAACAGTTACCTCCACTATCTTTTCGTCGCTTACCATCTGCACCATCTCGGAAAAAGGTATTTCCTTTACGGTAACTTCCGTTTCAACGGAATTTTTATAGAAAAATGCCACTACCAGGACAATGCCGAACAGTGCCACATAAACTCCCACATTTTTCAAAAATCTTTTCAATGTTTTTCCCTTTCTATTCTTTTGTTCTTTTCGCGCTTTTGTATTTTATCACAATTTTTCAGGTCTTTCAAGGACTATTATCCTGTCATCCTGACGAAAATCCACCTTGAAGTCGGCTGAAAACCTACCTTTCTCCCTCAGGGTAGAATTTGTGAAAATTTCCGAAGGAAGTACCCAAAGAATTTCATTTCCGAGGGCTAACAGGAAGATGTCATCCCTATACAGCTTCGGAACCTTCCAATCCACCAACAGGTCCTGAAGCTTCTTGCTTCCCCCTTTTATGGCTATTTTGTCTCCCTTTTGCCTTTTTCTGATCTCCAATTTTTCCGGATTCCCTATTTTACCGGCAGAGAAAGCACCGTAGGTCAATCCCTTGCTGCAAGCTTCTTTCTCATAGGCTTTAAAGGCCTCCCTGTCCAGCTCTGTCAGCTTCCAGCCTGCCTCTTCCGAGAAGAGGTTTCCTGCCCCTTCAGTAGAAAAGGGCTCTACCCTTCCTTTTAAGAAAACAAGCTTGTCATAGGCCTTGGATACCACATAGCCTCCCAGGTCCGTCAAGGCCGACGGATTTTCCGAAAGTCTCACCTTATCTATCTCCGTCAAATGAGCATTGGTTACATTTTCCCACATGCCTACTTCTCTTAAGGCCATATTATATATTCTCATTATGAGTGAATTGTGTACCTTGTCTAATGGTGAAATGAGAATTGAAACTTCTTTTTTATCTCCGAGAACCCTCTCGGTTTTTATGCTCTCGTAAAGAGCGCAGGCTTCACCGTTGATGTAGTCCTTATCCGATGCGGCAGCCTTGCCCAGCCGATTTACCGTCTCCTTTATATTAGGATTTAGGGATTCCAAGAGGGGTATCAGCTCCAGCCTTATCTTATTTCTCGTGTATATGGGCTCAGCGTTGGTCTTATCTATGCGAGGTTCCAAGCCTTTTTCCTCGCAGTATTCCTCTATTTCTCTACGGGACACCTCTAAAAGGGGCCTTATTACGGCAAAGCCGGCCCCGTCATACCTTTTAGGGGCAATACCGGCTATACCGTCGATACCGCTTCCTCTCAAAATTCTGAACAGGATGGTCTCTGCCTGGTCATCGGCATTTTGTGCCACTACGATTGCTATATCTTTCTTCTTTACACCTGTGGCTTCTATCTCAGAGGCTACCTGCCCGAAGGCATCATATCTCACCTTTCGACCTGCCTCTTCGGAGCTGAGCTTTTCAGTCTCCGCCAGCTTAAGGCAGTCTCTGACGAAGGTTCTGCACTCCCAACCCATGGAGCGGGAAAAAGCCTCTGCAAAGGCCTGGTCCTCTTCGGCGGCACCCGGTCGGAACTTGTGGTTTATATGCACGGGGTAGAGCTTCAGCTTAAGCTCTTGGGAGACGCTGTCCAAAAGGTGAAAAAGGCACAGTGAATCAGGGCCTCCGGAAAATCCGATGACCAAGTGCATATTCTCTCTTACCAAGTCCTGTTCCTTCAGGGTTCTCAGGAATTTCTTTTTCAGCATTCCTCCGTCTTCCTCCCCTCCTGCATCAGCTATACTCAGCTATATCCAGCTATATGTTGAAAAATCTCTTTCCGTTTTCAGTAGTTACGGCAGCCGCCTCTTCATAGGAAATACCCTTGATTTCAGCGATTTTCCGCAGGGTGTATTCCACATATTCAGACTTGTTCTGCTTACCTCTGTGAGGCACCGGTGTCAGGTAAGGCGCATCCGTTTCCGCCATGATAAATTCCAGGGGAATGGCCTCCACCACCTCTACGGTTTTCCTGTTGTTCTTGTAGGTTACAGGGCCGTCCACCCCAAGGGTAGCTCCCAGCTTTACATATTCTATGGCCAGTTCTCTGGAGCCGGAAAAACAGTGGATGTCCACACGGGCATCTCCTGAGACTCCTGTAAAGTCCACGGTTTTCTTGACCTTTTCCTTTTCAGGTCCCTGGTCAGCCATATACTCCGTTACCGTTTTAGGAACGGGCCTTGGAGGGAAAAGGGCTTTTCTCTCGGAGCTGAAGGCTCCTTCCTCCTTTAAAATTTCCAGAGTTTCCATATCCGCTTCTCGGGAGTGGATGACTATGGGCATGCCCAGGTCCAGAGCCAACCGAAGCTGTTTTCTGAACCAATGGCGCTGGGTCTCTCTGTCGGAATTATCGTAATAGAAATCAAGGCCTATTTCGCCTATGGCCTTAACGCTTTCCTTTTCCAGAGCCAGCTTTTTCAGGTCTTCCAGCGTGTCGTCGTTCATGGTCTTGGCTTCGTGAGGATGAACACCCACCACGGCATAGCACCAGGGCAATCTTTCACCGTGGCCCGCCGCCATTTCCGACGAATGCCAGTCAAAGGCCACATCCATCACATAGCCCAGGTCGGAAGCCTCAATCTCGGCTATGACTCTTTCCCTGTCCTCCTCAGTATAATTTTCGTAATTTATATGTGCATGGGAATCAAAAATAACTATCTTTTCCCTATTGTCTTCCATAACTTTATCTCCCTATCCGCTCCGTAAAATAAGGGGGCAAAATTTGCCCCGCCTATCCTACTGATTCTGTTAATGCCGGCAAAGGGAATTTTCCCAATGTCGACTTGCATTTAACTGCTAAGCTACAGGTTCTCCGTCGGGAGCATCTGTAGTAACCACTTCGCACCTGTCGCCGTTTTCGGCAAAGAGAAGCATTCCGTGGGATTCAAGGCCTCTCAGCTGTCTGGGCTTCAGATTGGCCACTACGATTACCTTCTTGCCTAACATTTCTTCCGGTGTGAAGTCTTCCGCAACTCCGGAAATAACCTGTCTTACCTCAGTTCCCATCTTAACCTGGAAAACAAGAAGCTTATCGGCCTTAGGGTGCTTTTCCGCCTTTAAGATATGGCCTACCCTCAGGTCTATCTTGTCGAAATCCTCATATACGATTTCATCCTTCAGTTCTAAAGGAACACTTTCCAAAAGGGCCTTTTCCACAGGATCCTTAGTATCAGCTGCCGCTTTCTTTCTGGCGATTTCCTCTGCTACGGCGGAAAGCTCTTCCAGCTCTTTTTCTATGTCGATTCTGGGGAATATGGGGTCTCCCTTCTTCACCTTTTCCTCGTACATGATGTGGAACTGAGAAGCGTCCTCCCAAGCCACAGGGGCGTACCAAAGTCCCAGCTGCTTTCTTATCTCATCGGAGGTGGAATGCATGAAGGGATAGATGAGAATGGAAACGATTCTGAGAGATTCGGCCAGGTTTTTCATAACCGTATCCAGCTCCGCCTTTTTGCTTTCATCCTTTGCCAATACCCAAGGTGCCTTTTCATCTATGTACTTGTTGGCACGGCGAACAAGGGTCCAAATTTCCTCCAAAGCCATGTTGAAGGCAAACTTGTCCATTTCCTTTTCCACCTTTCCGGCGGCATTGAGGGCTACCTCTATAAGGTTGCGGTCCGTATCATCTTCGGTGGTGGCCTGAGGCACTACTCCACCGCAATATTTTTCAATCATGGAAACGGTTCGGGAAACAAGATTTCCCAAATCGTTGGCCAAGTCATAGTTCATTCTCTTGAGCATAACCTCATTGGTAAATGCTCCATCCTGCCCGAAGGTATATTCCCTAAGAAGGAAATACTTAAGAGCATCGATGCCGTATCTTTCGATGAGGACCACCGGGTCCACCACATCCTTGCCCTTGGCGGCTTTAGATTTGCTCACCTTTTCTCCGCCCAAAAGCAGCCAGCCGTGGCCCAGAACCTGCTTGGGCAAAGGAAGCTCTGCACTCATGAGCATAGCCGGCCAAATGATGGCATGGAATCTTACGATTTCCTTGCCTACCAAGTGTACATTGGCAGGCCAATACTTTTCATAAAGCTCCGGGTCATCGGGGTAGCCTAAGGCGGTTATATAGTTGCTGAGCGCATCAAGCCAAACGTAGATGACGTGGTTTTCGTTGATTGGTACGGGAATACCCCAATCGAAGGTGGAACGGCTTATGCACAAGTCTTCCAAACCTTGTCCGATAAAGGCTTTCATCTCGTTCCTTCTGGTCTCCGGCTGTAAAAATTCCGGATTTTTTTCGTAGAGCTTCAACAGACTTTTGGAATACTTGGAAAGCTTGAAAAAGTAGGCCGGCTCTTTTGCCTTGTGGACAGCTCTGCCGCAGTCGGGACATTTTCCGTCCTGGAGCTGGGACTCTGTCCAGAAAGCCTCGCAGTCTGTGCAATAGAGGCCTTCATATTCCCCCTTGTATATATCACCCTTTTCATAGAGCTTCAGGAAAATTTCCTGTACTCTGGTGATATGTCTCTTTTCCGTGGTTCTTATGAAGTCGTCATAGGATATTTCCATGGTTTTCCACAGTTCCTTTATGCCTCCCACAATTTCATCCACATATTCCTGAGGGGTAACGCCTTTGGCCTTAGCCAAGTTTTCTATTTTCTGACCATGTTCATCGGTTCCCGTAAGGAATCTTACATCGTATCCTACCAGCCTTTTAAATCTGGCCATGGCGTCAGCCATTACGGTGCAGTAGGTATGCCCTACATGCAGGCCGGCGCTGGGATAGTATATGGGTGTGGTGATGTAATAAGTTCCTTTGTTGTCTGTCATTTTCTCTCTCCTTCTGCTGTCTGCCCAAATGAAAGGCAGGAGCTAAAATCTTTTTTCTTAGTCTTCATCAAATTCAGGCATCTCTTCAAAAATATCTGCCTGGTTTTCCTTTTCTGCATTTTTCTCTGCACCGGCCTTATAGGCCAGTCCTGCAGCTACGCCTAAGCCGACTAATTTCAGCAGTATGCCGGCTCTCTTAAGGCCTCTTCTCTTGCCCTTCTTTGCCTTTTCCTTCATTTCTTTTCTGCTCATTTTCCTTCTCCTTTCCTACTTATAGGTTCTCTTTTCTATATACTCCATTATCAGCTTGGCCGCTTCATCCTCGTCTATATAGCCGGAATTAATGGCCAGATTATAGTTTCTGTAATCTCCCCAGCGCTGTCCCGTGTGATAGCTGTAGTAATTCTGTCTTGCCTTGTCATAGGTGTGAATCAGCTCCTTGGCCTTCTCCGGTTCCTCGCCGTATTTCTCCGTCACTCTCCGAAGCCTGTCTTCAAAATCTCCATAGATGAAAACATTTGTGACTCCGGGCATATCCTTCAGCACATAGTCGGCACATCGCCCGACGATTACCCCCTCGCCCTTTTCACCTATTTCATTGATTACACGAAATTGGGCTAAAAACAGCTTGTCCTTGACGGATATGGTCTCAGTTCTCAAGCTTTCATTAAAGCTCAAAGCCGAGGAAAGGCTGTAAGCGAAGCTTGATTTTGCCTGGAGTTCGGCGTTTTCCAGCATTTCTCTGGCATAGCCGCTCTCTTCTACGGCCATATCTATGATTTCCTTGTCATAGAAAGGCACTCCCAGTTTTTCCGCAAGCAGCTTTCCTATGATGCGTCCTCCCGAACCGTATTCTCTGCTGACAGTAACCAACTTTTTCATCCCTTCACCCCCTATGTTTTCCTTATACTGTCTATTCCACAAAGGAATCGTAAATGGCTCTTATGGCCTTTTCAAAATCCTTGTTGTCAACACCTACGATGATGTTCATTTCCGAGGAGCCCTGATCTATCATTCTGATATTTACTCCTGCGTCGGCCAAAGCCGTAAATAGCTTGGCCGAGGTTCCCGTTCTGGCGGACATTCGATGTCCTACGGTAGCTATCAAGGCTGTATCTTCTATGACATCTATGGAATCGGGCCTTAATCTGGACCGGAATTCTTCCAACACATCCTCAAGTCTGCCACCTATCTGGCTCTTGGCCATAACTACGGAAACCGTATCTATTCCCGAAGGCAGATGCTCAAAATCTATGGCATAGTCGTCTAAGATTCCTAAAATTCTTCGTACGAAGCCTCGCTCCGAGCTCATCATATTCTTGTAAAGGGCCACAACCACAAAGTCCTTGCTGCCGGCTATACCCGTTATGATACCGTGGCTGTTTTCCCTTACCACGGCCTCTTCAGAGGTTATCATGGTGCCCGGGTCTTCAGGCTCATTGGTATTCCTGATATTTATAGGGATATTTGCCAGCCTGGCCGGATAGATGGCATCCTCATGAAGAACACCGGCGCCCATATAGGAAAGCTCTCTCAGCTCCTTATAGGAGATGGAGCGGATTTGCTTGGGTTTTTTCACTATGCGAGGGTCCGCCATTAGAAAGCCTGAAACATCAGTCCAGTTTTCATAGACATCGGCACCTACGGCACGAGCCACCAGTGAGCCTGTTATATCGGAGCCTCCTCTGGAAAAGGTTTTAACCTGTCCGTCAGGTGTGGATCCATAAAATCCGGGCAAAACAGCTCTCTCATGTCTTTTCAGTTCTTCACGCAAGGCTGCATCCGTTTCCTCCATAAGCAGCTTTCCGTTGGCATCGAATTTTATCAGGTCTGCCGTATCGACGAAGTCATAGCCTAAATGAGCAGCTATGAGAACGCCGTTTAAGTATTCTCCCCGGGAGGCTAAATAATCCGTAGAAGGGTTCTTAGCCAAATCTTCCTTTATCTTGTCAAAATGGGCTGTAAGCCCTGCATTGATTCCCAAGTTTAACTCTACTGCCGTATATCTGTCCGCAACCACCTGAAATAGCTGGTCATAGGGCAGGTTATGTTCTATGTGGGTTTTGCAGAGATAGAGCAGATCCGTTATCTTGTTGTCTCCGTCAAACCTTTTTCCCGGTGCGGACACCACTATGTAGCACCGGGCGGGGTCATGCTCCACTATATTTTTCAGTTTTGTCAGCTGTATTCCGTCGGCTACGGAAGAACCTCCGAATTTAGCCACCTTTATGCCCATACTTTATATGCCTCCTGCTTCTTGTGTTTCTGTTATTTTTCCTTTTTGCCTCTCAGCAAATCTAAAAGTTCACGGTCCAAAATGGCGGAAGTTCCTCTTATATCAGCTTCCCTTTCCACCTGGACTACCTGTGCCGCTCCTATGTGTTTCCTGTACCAGCTTTCGTCTATTTTGCCGAATATAACCATGTTTAAAAATCTCGGGTCGACGGTGGGCTTCACCAGATATACCCTGAGATATATTTTATTTTTAAGATATCGCATTTCGAAGACGGTGCCGGAAACTCCTTTGGCCGTAAGGACTTCGTTTATGTCCAGAGTAATAATCTCGCTTATGGTTCTCTTGGCCCCCAGGTCGCATATGACAGCAAAGGCACCGGCGAAGAAGGCTCCCAGCAGTATGGCCGGAAATTCTCCGAAGGCCTGCTCGGTAGCAAAATATATTATCAGTCCGGGAACGGCTCCGAAATACTTAAGTCTGTTGATCAGATTGGCATTTCTTTCTGTTCTTTCCATTAGTTTACCTCATTTTATTTATCATATTATTATATATTTTTTTTGTGTTTTTGGCAATGGGGCATTTCAAATCTATTGTGACTTCATTACAAAAACTTCTTTGCAGGTCGCCTCGGTTGATATTTGTCAACAAAGTTTTTCAAATATTTACAAATAAAAAAAGAGATAACCACCATTTTGTAGTAGTTACCTCTAATCTCATCTATGTTTTATTTATCGTAGTTTATAAGCTTTATTGTTTCTTTTTTTACATCTACCTTTACAATATCATATCCCGCATTATAAATAGAATTTCCCATAGGTCTATCTTCACTTGCATACCAATAGCTTGGATATTTCCTTGCTGATTTACAAAGTTTTCTGCCTATAAGTTCTTCCACCTTTGAAAAATCAAGCTCTATTTCTCTGTCTTGCCCTTTCAGATATTCTGTTATTGGTAAAAATCTGCTGTCTTTATGAATATACTTTTTATCCTCTGTTTTTTCTATATAGGTATCTTCCTTTGTTTCATCGTCTTTTTCTATCTCAAACCTACCTATAAAATTAAAGTAAATATCTATTCTTTGTGTAAACTTATACCTTTTGAGTTTCTGCTTTTGATATATCACAATCTTATCAATCAGTTGATTTATCATTGAGGTTGTAAGTATGGAAAAGTCAGTAAAACTTTTGATGGTTTTAATAAACTGCTCTGTATTATCACTAACGGATTGCAATTTCTCCGTTACTTCTTCAAGCTCCAATATCTCACTGTTTAAGGTCTTTTGTTCCTCTGTATATTGCACAGCAATCTTATTAAAAGTTTCATCATTTATTCTGCCACCTATATTATCCTCATACAGCTTTACAAACAGCCTGTCTATTACAGCAAGCCTATTTTTATCCGCCTTTAATTTCTTTATATTTTCCTTTTGACTTTTCTCTCTTTCTTCAAGTCTTGCTAATATAACGATATTTTTAAATTCTTCCTCATTGTTCTCAATATATTTACTAATATCTTTTAAGGCTTCTAAAATAAGCTCCCTGACTACTTTTGTTCTGATGTAATGTGCAGAGCATTCATTTCTGTGTTTCTGATAGGTTGAGCATATATAATTATCGTACCTGACATCTTCTTTGTAATGTCCTGTATCCTTATAATTTATCCCTCTTGAATTATATAACTTTTCTCCACAATCTCCGCAAAACAACTTACCTGTAAGTGGATTTACCGTTCCTTCTCTTGACTGCCTTCTTGTCGTATTTAGAAGTGAATTGGCAATATCCCATGTTTCTTTATCTACAATGGCTTCATGCGTATTTTCAAAAATAGCCCAATTCTCTTTTTTATTGGTATATCTCCTCTTATCCTTAAAACTTGGCTTTATGGTCTTAAAATTTACAGTATGACCTAAGTATTCTTCACGCCTTACAATACATGAA
>JBHADF010000047.1:0-71432 GCA_041854955.1 Anaerovoracaceae bacterium
ATATTTCATTTCTTCGGTTATACTATTCATAAGAGAGATACTCCTTTTATGATACTTTTGTTTTTTCGTCGAAACTATTGTATCATGGGTTCTCTCTTTTTTTGTTTATTTCTGTAACATATGTCTTATCACATTACATTTACAAAAAATGTTTTATAAATATCAACAATTTTCACCATAGAAAAATCCGCCGACCCGTCGGCGGATTTGAATATTTCTATTTGTATTTTCCCGTGGAGTTCTTTACCTTCAGCCTTATGATAGCTCGGCTCATTTCTGCCTGAGCTCTCAGATATTCCTCTCGGCTTCGCTTCTTAAGCATTTCCTCCTTGGCCTCTGCAGCAGCACGCTTTGCTCGGTTTTCGTCAATCTCTTCCGGCAGCTCTATGGTATCAACCAACACTAAAACATCGTTGGCCTCTACCTTTACCAGCCCTGCTGACACGGCAGCCACAACCTCTTCTTCGTCAGGCGCTCTGTATTTAAGAATACCCGGTATTACGGCACCTATCATATTGCTGTGGTAAGCCAATATTCCCATAGAACCGTCAGAGGTGGGTATGGTCAAGGACTCACACTCCCCCTCGTAGAAGGCTCTGTCTGCCGCATGGATGGAAATATGAAAGCTGTTCATTATATTTCACCTGCTTCTATCTTCTTAGCCTTTTCTATGACATCCTCCATGGTGCCCACGTTATAGAAGGCCGCCTCGGGGTACTCATCCATTTCTCCGTCGATAATGGCCTTAAATCCACGTACAGTTTCCTTTAAGGGTACATAAACGCCGGGGATGCCTGTGAACTTTTCAGCAACGAAGGTTGGCTGAGACAGGAATCTCTGAACCTTTCTGGCTCTCTTTACGGTAAGCTTGTCCTCTTCAGCCAGCTCCTCCACTCCGAGGATGGCGATGATGTCCTGAAGCTCCTTGTATTTCTGCAAGGTCTCCTGCACACTTCTTGCCACATGGTAGTGCTCTTCACCCACCACATCCGCTTCCAAAATACGGGAAGTGGATTCCAGCGGGTCTACAGCAGGATAAAGTCCCTGCTCGGCTATCTTTCTCGAAAGAACCGTGGTTGCATCCAAGTGAGAGAAGGTTGTTGCCGGTGCCGGGTCTGTCAAGTCATCGGCAGGCACATATACGGCCTGTACTGATGTGATGGAACCGGTCTTTGTGGAGGTGATTCTCTCCTGCAAAGCTCCCATTTCTCCTGCCAATGTAGGCTGATAACCTACGGCAGAGGGGAGACGACCTAAAATTGTAGATACCTCGGAACCTGCCTGAACGAAACGGAATATGTTATCTATGAAAAGGAGCACGTCCTTGTTCTCCACATCCCTGAAATATTCTGCCATAGTAAGGCCGGAAAGGCCTACTCTCATACGGACACCGGGGGCCTCATTCATCTGGCCGAATACGAGAGCCGTCTTATCCATTACGCCGGCGCTGTGCATTTCCTTCCAAAGGTCATTACCTTCACGGGAACGCTCTCCTACACCTGTAAATATGGAATATCCGCCATGCTCCATGGCAACGTTATGAATAAGCTCCTGTATAAGAACTGTCTTTCCTACTCCTGCTCCTCCGAAAAGGCCTATCTTTCCTCCCTTCGGATAAGGCTCCAAAAGGTCGATTACCTTAATACCCGTCTCCAAAATCTCGATGGCCGGGCTTTGCTCGTCAAAGGTTGGCGCTTTTCTGTGAATTCTCCATCTGGGAGAATCTTTGGGAACCGGATCTCCTCCGTCTATGGGCGCACCCAAAACATTAAACATTCTTCCCAAGGTACACTTACCTACGGGAACCCTTATATTGTCGCCGGTGGCAATAACGTCCATTCCTCGGCTCATTCCTTCGGAACCGGCCAACATGATACACCTTACGGTGTGATTTCCTACATGCTGTGCAACTTCCATAACTCTGGTCTCGCCGAAGACATCAACGGTGAGTGCCTCCTTCATCTTAGGAAGGTGCCCCTCTTCAAACACTACGTCTATTACTGAGCCGGACACCTGAGTGATTCTTCCCACCATTAAAATTGCACCTCCTTCTTTTTCTTCATCCTCTTCTCATAGTTCTTTTTCTGCCCTCTGGCTCCCGATGAAATCTCGGTGATTTCCTGGGTTATATCCGCCTGCCTCAGGTGATTGTATTCCAGAGATAGGTGCTCCAAAAGTTCTTGAGCGTTTCTGTTTGCCGAATTCATAGCTGTGGTTCTGGCATCCTGCTCACTGCAAAAGCTGTCTACAAGAGCACTGTATATGAATCCTGTAAAATAACTGGGTATTATGGCGTCCAGTACCGCCGCAGGTGATGGCTTGAATTCGAAGTAGGCATCCTTCACCTTTTCCTGCTGAGAAGTGTAAAACTCCTCCTTACTGAAGGGCAGCAGCTCTACAGAGCAGGCTACTTCTCCTGCCGTACCGCCCTTAAAATCGGTGTATATAACATATATTTTGTTTATTTCACCGCTTTCATACTTGCTCAAAAGCACCCTGGCAATATCCCTGGCACGAGACATGGTCGGGTTTTGCGCCGTATAGAGAAAGCTTTCCTCAACGTTAACGCCGTGGGCGGAAAAATAATGTCTTCCGTACTCTCCCACCACAAAAAGCTTGTCACCCTTCCTTTTACCAATCAGCTTTAAAGCTTCCTTTATTACGTTCTGATTGTAAGCACCGGCCAAGCCTTTGTCGGAGGTTATGATGAGATAACCATAGCTGCCGTTTTCACGCTCATCTTCCTCCCCTTCGTTGTAGAAGTACTTATCGGAAATGTCCGTTGCCATTCTGAAAATACGCTTTATCTCTCTTCTCATGCTGTCAAAGTAGGGTCTGGTTTCCTCCAGCTCCTTTTTTGCCTTACGCATTTTTGTAGAGGCGATGAGATACATGGCGTTAGTAATTTTCCGGGTATCCTGGACGCTTTTTATTCTGTTTTTTATTTCTTTAGTGGTTGCCATCTAAAAGCCCCCTATTTAACTTCGTAGCTCTCCGCGAATTGCTTTGCAGCCTCTATGATATCGTTCTTTTCTTCAGGGGAAAGCAGCCCTGTTTCATCGATTTTATCGCAGAGATAGAAATATTCCTTTTCGAACATGTCAACTAAATCCTTGATAAAGGTTTCCACCTTATCGACAGGAATGTTTTGCATAGTATGTGCCAAGGCAGATACGAGTATAATTACCTGCTCATGTTGCTTTTTAGGCTGATACTGAGGCTGACGAAGCATTCTCATGAGACCCTGGCCATAGGTCAGTTGTCTCCTGGTGTTCTCGTCCAAATCGCTGGCGAACTGGGTGAACACTTCCATTTCTCTGTATTGAGCCAAGTCCAGACGAAGAGCTCCGGAAGCCTTCTTAACAGCCTCTGTCTGGGCGTCTCCTCCTACACGGGATACGGAAAGTCCTACGTTTACAGCAGGTCTCTGTCCCGAGAAGAACAAATCGCTTTCCAGGAAAATCTGTCCGTCGGTTATGGATATTATGTTTGTAGGAATATATGCGGCTACGTCTCCTGCCTGAGTTTCGACTATAGGAAGGGCCGTCATGCTGCCTCCTCCCAATTTGTCTGACATTCTGGCAGAACGCTCCAGTAGTCTGGAATGAAGATAGAATACGTCGCCGGGGTAAGCTTCTCTTCCCGGGGAACGCTCAAGGAGCAAGCTCAAGGCTCTGTATGCCACGGCATGCTTTGAAAGGTCATCGTATACTATCAGAACGTCTTTTCCGTGTTTCATAAAGTACTCGCCCAAAGCACAGCCCGCATAAGGGGCTACATACTGCAGGGGCGCCGAATCAGACGCGGAGGCGGTAACCACTATGGAATAGTCCATAGCACCGTGCTTTTTCAGGGTTTCTACAAACTGTACCACGGAGCTGGTCTTCTGGCCTATGGCAACATAAATGCAGACCACATCCTTCCCCTTCTGATTGATGATTGTATCCAGGGCTATAGCCGTCTTTCCTGTCTGTCTGTCTCCTATGATAAGCTCTCTCTGTCCTCTTCCTATGGGGAACATGGAGTCTATGGAAAGTATGCCTGTCTCCAGGGGAGTATCTACAGGCTGTCTCTCTATGATTCCCGGTGCCGGGTACTCGATAGGATAATATCTGCTTACGATGATATCCCCCTGGCCGTCGATGGGCACTCCCAAGGCATTTACAACTCTGCCCAGGAAAGCATCTCCTGCAGGGAGTCCTGCCGTCTTACCTGTTCTGTGTACCGTACTTCCTTCGTTGATTTCGCTGTCGTCATCGAAGAGAATACATCCGATTTCATCTTCTCTTATATCCTGAACCATTCCTCTGGCGCCGTTGGTAAAGAGTACGATTTCTCCGTAGGTTACGGTGTCCAAGCCGTTTACTGTGGCTATTCCGTCTCCTACGGCAGTGACGATACCAACCTCTTCAGCCAGCACCTCCGGGGTCCATTTTCTTACTTTTTCCTTTAACAGAGGAATTATATTCCCATTGGATGAGGGCACGTTTACAAGAGTGTCTCTCAGCTGCTGGAATCGTCCGCCTACAGACCAGTCGTAAAGCTCTGAGCCCACTTCAAGTCTAAAGCCTCCCGGGAAAGCATCGCTTTTCTTCCAGACAAAATCTGTATCTTCTCCATATTTTTTCCTTAAGAACGCTCTAAACCTTGCCGTCTGCTTCTTATCGGGTTCCGTTTCCGAATAAAGAATAGCCTCCGGGATTTCCTTAATTAAATCACTCATTGTCTTTTCCTCTTTCGGTAGCGTCCAGGAATTGGTCAAATGCATCCGAAGCCAAGGCTTCAAGAGCTAATTTCTCCATAGATTCAGCTACCATGTTTGATATGTCAGCCTGTGCGCTGTTAATTATCTTCTGTCTTTCAATTTCCGCCTCTCTTCTGGCGTTGGTAATTATTCTGCCGGCCTCTTCGGTAGCATCCTTAAGCTTCTTGGCAGTTGCTTGTTCGAGATCAAGTCTGACCCTTTCCTTTTGCTCCCTTATTTCTTCCTCAACATCCTTCATCTTTTGAAGGTATTCCTCTTTCATGGATTCAGCCTCATTCATGGCTTCCTGAGCTTTATCATCCATGTCTCTGTAATATTCTTCTCTTTTGCTTATAAAGCCCTTTACAGGCTTGTATAGAATAAAATACAGGATGGCAAATAAAATGGTGAAGTTAAAAAAGTGTAGTAAAATCTGCTGCACATCTATATTCAATGGAGCTCCTGTCATTACGTTCTCCTTTCTCTCTTTAGATATTTCCGATATTTTTTATCCTTTGTGCTCTCGTTACAGTACGAAAAGTATGAGAATAACTACCAATAGAGCATATATGATGGCTGTTTCTATAAAAACAAGACCCAACATGGATGTGGCACGTATTTTACTCTCAGCTTCGGGCTGACGGGAAATTCCTTCAGTAGCTTTACCTGCAACGATACCCATGCCCAGACCGCCGCCGCCGGCTGCCAAACCTATGGCAATACTCATGGCGATAGCCTTCAATCCGATGGATGCATCCTCCTGAGCTGCTGCTACGTCATTGCCTGTTCCTGCAGCGTATACAGGAATAGCTACCACTAACATTATGATTACTACTGCAAGTATTGCTGCTATTTTGCTCAATTTGCTTCTCTTTTCCATTTTTTTCTTCCTCCGCTTACTGCTTTCTTTTATTTTTCTGCGCCTGCAATGGGCTTTTTTTCACCTTTAGGCTTTTTCTTTTTTGGTTTATGTTCCACCGCTTCTTCATAGAAGAGCGAGGTCAGCATAGTTAAAACATAGGCCTGCATAACCGCATGAAGCAATGTAAACATTACTCCGACGAAAACAGGTATTATGAAGCTTAAGGTACTGTAGTAGTACACAAGCTCCGTAACCAGTGCGCCGCTCAGCAAGGCTCCGAAAAGTCGGAAGCTCATAGACAAGGGCAGCGAATACTCATTTAAGGTTTGAGTTATTCCCCGGGCACCATTGCCCATTATGGCCCCTGACATGATGACAAAATAGGAGAGCACTCCCATCATAATGGCTCCGTTTATATCCGAGAGAGGTGCCGACAATGTTATAGGGTGACCTGTGGTGGTTATAACCTGGATACCGAACAGCTCAAATAGTGTTCCCGTAAACACATAGACCCCCACAGCAAAGATGTACGCTTGCAAAAAGCTGTATTTACGGTCCTTGCTCGACACCATACCGGAAAATAGATTCACCATCTGCTCCAATATGAGCTGAAACCTGCCGGGAACCATGGTAAACCTGGGGAGCAGGATAAATCTCACAACTAAGGAGAAAATCAGTATTACCCCTGTCACCGTAAAAGCGGAAATCAATCCCGGATTTACTTCTCTGATGCCAAACAGGTTGACACGATGTAGGTCATGAAGCACCTGGTCCCGCATAACCTCTTTTATGGTAAAGTGGGATTCATTGGGCGCTTTAGTCAATACTATACCTACATAGAGCACCGCCAAAATAATTCCGAAGATTATTAAGGCCTTCTTTTTCTTACGAGCATCCACGTCCCATCAACCTCCTCTCTTTTTTCCTAAAATGCAATTGAAGGCAATATTTAAACAATATTACCTTTCTCAACGATATATGATTATAGCACTATAAAATAAAAAGTAAAGCAAAAGTTTCGCTTGAATTTAACTATTTATGATAGGTTTCCTTCTTGATTATTTTAAAGCTTCTATAGAGTTGTTCCAGAAATATTACCCTCATCATCTGGTGCGGAAAAGTCATCTTAGAAAAGCTCAGCTTGTAGTCTGCTCGCATGCTCACTTCTCTGCTGAGGCCTAAGCTGCCGCCTATGATAACAGCCACATCGCTTTTCCCTTCCAAGGCCAGATTATCAATCTTTTCCGCCAACTCTTCCGAGGAAAGATTCTTCCCCTGAATTTCCAGGGTTATGACATAGGCATCTTCCTTTACAGCTTTTAAGATGCTCCGGCCCTCTTCCTCCTTGACTGCCTCCTCCTGAGCAGGAGAAGCCTTGTCAGGCAGGCGGCTTTCCTTTAGCTCTGTTATTTCCAGTTTACAGTATCTTGAAAGCCGCTTGGCGTATTCCTCCACAGCATCCCGCCAATAGGTTTCCTTAAGCTTTCCTATACATATGAGTTGAATGTTCATCTAAATCACCATAAGACTGCTCATAGAGTCTCTCTCCGCCACCTTCAGCTCCAAATCCTTTCCCACGAAGAATCCCGCCTCCTGCAGCATGTTTTCCACCGTGTGCCGGGCTTGAAGGGGGCTGTTGTTTTCCTTGCTCAAATGGGCCAGAAGCACTGTCGGCACGTTTCCCTTTGGCCTTTCTCTCAAGAATCTTATAAGGCTCAAGGCGCAGGCTTCGTTGGACAGGTGGCCGTAATCGCTTAAAATTCTCTGTTTCAAAGTATAGGGATATTTTCCGTAGAGGAGGAGGTTCACCTCATGATTGGCTTCCATTACCAAAATATCCGAATCATGGATGTTTTCAAAAATTTCCTCGGATATGCAGCCCGTATCCGTCACTATGGAAATCTTTTTATCTCCCTTCTCAAAGGCGTAGCCGACGGCTTCCGTCACGTCATGAGAAACGTTAAAGGGCTTAACCTTTATATCTCCCAAGGAAAAGGCGGTACCTCCTGTTACAGTCTTATACCTTTGATCTAAGGGAAGTCTGTACCGGCGCATAAGCTCCGATGCAGTTCCTTCCGTAGCATATATGGGCAGCTTCGGCGCCTTCTTTCCTAATGTCTCTATACCCTTTACGTGGTCCACATGCTCGTGGGTGAGGAGGACCCCCTCCAGCATAGAGGGCATAAGGTTCATTTCTCTTAGACAGCTTTCGATTCGTCTGTTGCTGATACCCGCATCCACCAAAAGTGATGTGGTTTCGCTTTTTATAAGATAACTGTTGCCCGTGGATCCTGAGGCAAAAGTGCAAATTCCTAAATTCATAAACTTCTTTCCTTAATATATATATGTGCTTCGATTATATCATTTTTTAATTGTAAATTCTATAAAATATGAGATAATAAGACAGTAAGATAACTTAATTTCTATTTAAAGGAGGCTATGGCCTATGGCAAAGCTGAGAATATATACGGACGGAGGTTGTTCCAACAATCAGTCTGATACCAACTTCGGAGGCTGGGGGGCCATCCTGGAATACGGAGATCATAAAAAGGAATTGTGGGGAGGGGAAAAGGACACCACTAATAACAGAATGGAGCTTACAGCTGTCATCGAGGCCTTCAAGGCCCTGAAAAAAGAAGGCCAGCAGGTGGAGGTCTTTACGGACAGCTCCTATGTGGCTCAATGCTTCCGCCAGAAATGGTATGTAAACTGGGAGAGGAACGGCTGGAAAAATTCCCAGAAAAAGGCCGTGGAAAATCAAGAGCTTTGGGAAGAGCTCCTTTCTCTTGTAAGAAAGCATCAGGTCAGCTTTTTCAGAGTTAAGGGCCACGTGAATTTGGAAAGTGAGAAGACGGATTTTAATAGTCTATATGAAAAATTTCAGGAGTGGAATGGTGAAAGTTTCTCCTTTGAGGATTTTCAATATATAACAGCCATGAACAACAGAGCTGATGAGTTGGCTAATATAGGGATTGACCAATGCCGCGGATTGGAATATAATTAATCAACAGAAGTTATCGTATAGAAATGATTTATAAAAGGAGGATTTTATGGACTTTAAAATTTTAGACAGTGCCTTTCCCGCAGTTACATGTCAACTGAAAAGCGGTGAAAAGATGATCACAGAAAAAGGTTCCATGATTTGGATGACACCTAACATGGAAATGGCCACTTCCGGTGGCGGCTTAGGAAAAATGTTTTCAAAGGCTCTTTCCGGAGAAAGCATGTTCCAAAACATTTATACAGCTAACGGAGACGGAATGATCACCTTCGGCTCCAGCTTCCCCGGCAGAATCTTAGCTCTTGAAGTTAAGCCCGGCTTGGATATGGTTCTTCAGAAGAGCGCAATTTTGGCCTATGAAGAAGGCGTTAACCTTTCCATCAGCTTCAACAAGAAGCTTGGAGTAGGCTTCTTCGGTGGAGAAGGCTTCATCATGCAGAAGTTAAGCGGAAGCGGTATGGCCTTTGCAGAAATCGACGGCGAACTGGTAGAATATCAGTTGGCTCCCGGACAGCAGCTTATCGTTGACACAGGTAACGTGGCAGGCTATGAATCCACAGTTACTATGGACATCAAGCAGGTTGCCGGCTTGAAGAATAAGCTTCTCGGAGGAGAAGGCTTCTTCAATACCCAGCTTACCGGCCCCGGTAAGGTTTGGCTCCAGACCATGCCTATTTCCAACGTTGCAAGCTCTATAGCACCTTATGTTGTAACAGCAAAATAAGCTAAAAACGAACTTTAAAAGAGGTCACAGGTGTGGCCTCTTTTCTTTACTTCTTATATCTTTTACTATCTGTATCAATGCCTCCCGCAGGGGCAGTCTTTACAAAAAACAGGAAATATATCATGTGGAAAACCCAGATGAGGCAAAGCACCAGACGTCCTGCCAAAACGTTACCCATAGCTGCAAATCCTATGGACATGACTATGGTTACGGTTACCATAATCTGAACCTTTGTCTTTTTTGTCATGCCTCTGCCGGACACAAAGCTTTCTAAATTGTCCTTATAGATTTTCGTTGTTTTAAACCATGCGCTTAGCTTATCCGAGCTTCTTGCAAAGCAATATGTAGCCAACATCATAAAGGGCACCGTAGGTAAAAAAGGCAACACAGTTCCTACCGCACCCAAACCAAGAGAAATTATCCCTATTATCGTATATATAATTCTTTTAACCTTCATCCGCAAGCCTCCCCTATAGTTAATTAACTCATTCTGCCGTTTTCAACGGAATATACCACATCTGCCACTCCCATGGTAGATTTTCTATGGGATATTACCACCACTGTCTTTCCCTCTCTTTCTCTGTGAAGAGATTTTAAGATTACTGCCTCGTTTAGGCTGTCCAGGTTACTGGTCGGTTCATCCAAAAGCATAAAGGGTGCATCCTTTAAGAAGGCTCTGGCCATGCCTATCCTCTGCCTCTCCCCTCCGGACAAGGTATCCCCCAGCTCTCCCACAGGCGTATCATATCCTTGAGGCAGTTTGGAAATAAATTGATGAACTGAAGCTTTTTTGCAAGCCTCCCAAATTTCTTCATCGGTGGCATTAAGCTTAGCAATCCGCACATTATTTTTTATAGAATCGTGGAAAAGATGGGTTTCCTGAGTGACAAAACTTTCCATCTTCCTTAAGTCAGACGTGTTTATCTCCTCTACATTTCTCTCCGAAAGAGAGATTTTACCCTCCCTGACCCTCCAGAAACGCATGAACAGCTTTAGAAGTGTGGATTTTCCGCTACCGCTTTTTCCTACAATCCCCACTATTTTATCCTTGGGAACATCCAGGGAAAAATCAGATAATATAAGTTCTTCATCATATGCAAAGGTTATATTTTCAGCTTTTGCTCCACGGAAAGGAATGGCCTCTTTTCCTGTAATTTCCTCCGTTAAAGGCTCCTCTTCTAAAATGTCCAAAACTCTGTTGCCTGCTGCAAAGGTGTTTTGCAGAGTTGCACCCAGTGCGGCCAATGAAACAAGCGGCCCGAAGGAACTCATAAGCGCCAGTGTAGCTATGACTGCTGTTTTAAAGCCATAGAGGCCTCCAGCTAAAAGGACCATAGCCACATCAAATAGTAGGAGCAGCATATTAGTCACGGCCATATTCTTTCCTGCCGTGGCTTTCAACTCCGCCTCATCCTTGGAAAGTTCTTCGGTCATTTGGCTCATCTTCTCTTTTCTTCTGTTACCTTGTCCGTATTGCAATATTTCTCCCAGTCCCCTTAGATTATCCAAAACAAAGGCGGATAACTCTCCGGACTTTTCTCTGAATTCTCGACCTCTGCTTCCTCCCATCTTTGAAGTGGTGATTGGGATTAAAATTCCAACGGTTACATAGGCTATCAATGCCAGCATGGCTAAAATCCAACTATAGTAGCCTATAAATGCCACCATGATCAGAGAAAAAATCAATCCTATAAAGGCAGGAGATATGGTATGAGCATAGAAAACCTCTAAAAGCTCTATATCTGCCGTAACCACACTGATGAGGTTTCCCTTTTGCTTTCCGTCCAATTTGGCCGGAGCCAAGGTTCTCAACGCCGAAAACACTTTATCTCTCAATAAAGCAAGGAGCTTAAAGGCTATAAAATGGTTACAGGTTTGCTCCACATATCTCAAGGCTCCTCTAAATAGGGCGAAGGCTCCCAGCAGAGTGAAAATCATAGGTAACCCGAGTCCTACCTCCATACCCAAAGCCTTTAGCAAGGCAAAACCGCCTAAAACACTTATGAAGGTAGCAAAAAGATGGCCTATGAGGCCCATTAGGATAGCCACTATCATATATCCTAGAAGAGGTTTGACCAAGCCCACTAGCTTTAGCATAACTTTAAATCCGCTTCTCTTCATCATATTCCTCCAAATCCTTCTGTGCATTCCACAGTTTATGGTATGTGCCCTTTAATGCCAGTAGCTCCTCATGATGTCCCTTTTCGGTCACCATACCCTTGTCCATGACATAAATATTATCGGCACCGGCCACATTGGCCAATCTATGAGAGATGACAATAACCGTCTTCTCCTTTGCCAATCTGTTTATTTCCCTCATGATATCGTTTTCGCTCTCCACGTCTATATTAGATGTAGCTTCGTCAAAGATATATAGTTTGCTATTATGCAAAATAGCTCTCGCCAAGGCTAATCTCTGGCATTGCCCGCCGGACAAATTGGCTCCCTTTTCCTGAACAGGGGTTTCCAGACCCTTTTCTTCACGGAGAAAATCGGCCAAGTTAACCCTTTCCAATGCTTCCCATAGCATTTCGTCAGAAGCGGTATCATCAGCCATCATCAGATTCTCTCTCACCGTTCCCTTAAAAATATAGCTTTGGTGATTTATATAGGTAAAGCTTTTCAAAAGGCTTTCTTCCTTTATATCAGCCAGTGTAACAGCTCCCACCCTTATGCTTCCGCTGTAATTCCTGTTTTTGCCCATAATTATTCCTGCCATGGTAGATTTTCCGCAGCCACTTTCACCTACTATCGCCACAAAGCTCCCCACAGGGAATTCCATAGAAACATCTTTTATAATCTCTCTTTCCTGCTCGTAAGAAAAGCTCACATCTTGACAGCTTATGGAGCAATTCTCGGGAACCTCTGCCGTGCCTTCCATTACTTCTTCCACATCCAGCAGGCGAAAAATCTTATCGCTTGCAGCCATTCCGTTCATAGCAACATGGAAAAAGGAACCTAAAAGTCTCATAGGTAGGAAAAAATCTGCCGACAAGAGAATTATCAGCAAAGCGCCGGCTACATCCACATTTCCGGCCCTGAATTGGACTATGGCCATGGCTATTCCCAAAGCTGCGCCTCCATAGGCCACAAAGTCCATAATTGCTATGGAATTAAGCTGCATGGCTAAAACCTTCATGGTAATCCGGCGAAAGTTTTCTGCCTGCCTGTTCATTTCCTCGTGCTTAAAACCATCAGACTCATATATTTTCAAGGTTAAGAGACCTTGTAAATTTTCTAAAAAGGTGTCTCCCAAGGCGGTATACTGGCTCCAATATTTGCCTAAAAGCTTCTTTGCCCAGGTTTGAACCACCGCGATGGATATCGGTATAAGGGGCACACATATAAGCAGAATAACTGCAGACAGCAGACTTACCTGACTTAAAACTGCAAAGAGGGTCAAGGGAGCTATCATCGCATAAAAAAACTGGGGAAGGTATGCTCCAAAATAGGTTTCCAACTGTTCTACCCCTTCCACAGTCAGCTGTACTACCTCACCGGTCTGAATCTTTTTCTTATATGAGGCTCCCAGCCTGAGCAGCTTGGAATATATTCTGCTCCTCAGGGTTCTTTTTACTTCCTTGGAGGCCATATATCCCATGCGACTTGAAAGAATGTTGGAAAAAAACCTAAAGAAAACCACGCCTATTGCCGTTAATGCCGTTCTGACCATATAGGCTTCAGCAGGTGCTCCTTCGTATAGAAGCTGTAACAGTTCTGCCATAGTCCACATCAATACTATGTTGGCCAAAAGAGATAGCCATTGTAGAAAAACATTCAAGGCTACATATTTTTTACTATCTTTCACAGTGCCTATCAGGCGCTTATTTATCATAATTTACCTTCTTCTTTCGTAATATTATAGGCTTCTAAAATGCTTTGTTATACGGAGCTTATCCTATGAGCCTTTCGAGGTTAGTTTTGGCTAACTTCTTGGTAATTCTATCAAAGCCTTTATACCTTGTCAACAATAAAAGCCTCCGGATTTAAGACTTCTCCGAAGGCCTTTAGCATTTACATATTTTTCTCTCCGCCCAGCTTCACCGTAATTCGTGTGCCGAAGTCAGGGCGGCTGAGCATTTCAATCTCCCCTTCATGGGCGTCTACTATCCATTTGGCGATGGATAGCCCCAGCCCGGTGCCTCCCGTTCCCTTGTTTCTACCGTCTCCGGCCCTGTAGAACCTTTCAAACACATGGACTATTTCCTCAGAATTCATGCCTCTCCCCTCATCCTGAATGGTGAAATATGGCCTTCCTTCCGGTGTTTTACCGGCTCCCAGCAAAATCTCCGCTCCCTTTTCCGAATACTTGGAGGCATTTTGGATAAAGATTCTCATGGCTTGCTTTATGAGAGCTAAATCGCCTTTAATCATGACCGGCTCCCCGGCCTGCTCTTTCAAGGAATACCTATGGTCTTCATCTATCATGGAGGATTCTTCCGTAACGGAGCTGACCACCTCTCTAAGGTCGAAGTCGGTCAAATCCAAAGTATTTCTGCCACTGTCACCTCTGGCTAAAAACAGCAGCTGCTCAACCAGGGTCTTCATGTGCTCCGACTCATTTTTCAAGGCTTCTATGGATTCGGTCAGCACCTGGCTATCCTCTTTTCCCCATCTGTCCAGCATATTCACATAGCCTTGGATTACGGCGATAGGTGTCCTTAGCTCATGGGACGCATCGGAAATGAATCTTTCCTGTTGGCGGCTACTTTCACGCATACCATCCAAAAGGTTGTTGATGGCGTGTTCCAGGTGAAGAAGCTCCTTGTCTCCGGTCTTGACCTTTGGGTCCGGAGACTGGGGGTCTATTTTTTCTATAGCCTTCTCCATGGTGCGAAGCCTTTCCTTGTCCGGCTTTTCCGCCATGGTAGCCGCTCTTCTCGCTTGCAAAGTCAGCTCCTCAGCCCTCTGTGCCATATCCTGCAATGGCTTTAAGTGCTTCTTTACCATCCCTGTAGAAAAAAGTCCCTGGACCACAAACACCGTCTCCACAACCAGTAAAATGTAGAAGGGCACTCGTCCCGCCTCCCATAAGGCTGCCATACGCATTCCCAGGTGGGGAGCCCTTTCCTTCCAGCTGATTATCAATTCCGGCTCTGCAGCAACCAGATAAGCAAGTGTTATGAGAACTATCAAGAGCACATCTATCATAAGGAATTGAAAAAGCTGCCTTGACCAATAGCTCATGGTGATTTTTCTAGCTATGGAGGTTGTGGCCTCACCCTCTCTTTTTTCTCTATTCTTTGATGACATAGCCTACTCCTCGCACCGTTTGAATGAGATTTATTCCGAAGCGGTCATCTATTTTGCTCCTGATATACCTCACATATACATCTATAACATTGGTTTCCCCAACATAGTCGTAGCCACAGACATGATTGATCAGCTTTTCTCTGTCCATGACTATGTTCTTGTTTTCCATGAGCACATTGAGAAGCTCGTACTCCCTATTGGTCAAATCGATGACTTCATCCCCCACCGTCACCTCGTGGCGGTCCAAGTCCATCTTAACGCCTTTCAGTGACACGGTCTTGGTAACAACACCTTCAGAAACCTTTTTCTTAAAGGCAACCCTGATTCTGGCCAAAAGCTCTTCGATGGCAAAGGGCTTAGTTATGTAGTCATCGGCACCGGCGTCCAGTCCGGAAACCTTGTCCATAACCGCATCGCGTGCTGTTACCATAATCACCGGAACCTGGGATGTTTTCCTCAGGCGGCGCAAAACCTCAAGCCCGTTTATTTCCGGAAGAATAACATCCAAGAGAACAAGATCCCAATTTCCCGATTCAGCCATTTCCAAGCCTTCTCTGCCGTTTAAGGCCTTTCCCACCTCATAGCCCTCATGAAGGAGCTCCAGCTCTGTAAATCTTGCAATTTTCTCCTCATCCTCGATGAGCAAAATCCTTTTAGCCATAATTTTCTCCAATGCTAACCTTATTTTAAAAAGCGAAAGAGGGGAAGCCTTTAAAAGACTGCCCTCTTTGCAGCATTTATTTAATCTTTAAACTCTTTCTTGATAGCCTCAGCCACATCTGAAGCCTTGTCACAGGCTGAATTTATGCCTGATGCCTCTTCGATAGGCCCTCTAAAGCTGTATCTGTAGTCGAAGAAGAGACCTATTATGAGAAGGGGTACCGTTAACCAGAAGACGAAGAGCAGTAGGAGTATCAATCCCAAGACGGGCAACTCCAGCCCCTTTCCTCCGGCTTTTCTGATGATGAACTTGCTGTCTATGCTCTTCTTCAGCAGATTGCCCAGCCAGTCGAAAAACTTTCCGGCTGTGCTCTGGAAGGCTTCTTCGGCAGTCCTTTCATCCTTTTCCTCTTCAGCTCTAAAGCTCTGAGCAGGTTTTTCCTTTGTGGTGAAAACCTTCACTTCAGGTTCCTTTATCTTCCCCTGATTTTCCAGGTATACGATGGCATCCAGCACATCGCCATCGCAGTCCTCCAAGGCCTTCTTGGCCTCTTCATAGGTTACGCCTGTCTTTTCTCTGATTTTTTCTACCTTTTCCAATAATTCCATTTTTACATTCCTTTCATTTAACTGTACTGTAGGTTCCCTTTTTGTAATACCTACTATAGAACAGTAAGATTAAAGTAAAATGGGAAAAAAATTAAAAACAAATTAAGATTTCATTTCTTTTATAAGTTCTTCGGCCAAAAAGGCAAAATCCTTGCTTACTCTCTCCGTAGTTTCAAAGACCTCCTCAAGAGACAGCTCCTTTTTGCTGATGCCTGTAGCCATATTTGTGATACAGCTCAGGTTGAAAACCTTCATGCCCATGTGTCGGCAGGCTATGGCATCTACTACGCTGCTCATGCCCACACCGTCAGCTCCCAGAGCCTTGAACATTTTTATCTCCGAGGCCGTTTCAAACTGAGGGCCCGAGGTCTGGATGAGAACTCCCCTGTGAACTCTTACGCCTCTGGATTTGCCCAGCTCTATCACCTTTGATATCAAGGCTTCATCGTATATTTGCGATACATCTGTAAATCTTTCTCCCAGAGTTTCTAAGTTGGGTCCTCTGAGTGGTGAGGGCACAAAGGATGAGATGCAGTCCCTTACGGCCATAAAATCTCCTACTTCATATTCCTCGTTTATGCCTCCTATGGCGTTGGTGATGAGCACGGATTTTGCTCCTAAAAGGCGGGCCACCCTAAGGGGCAATACTACCTCTTCCATTTCGTAGCCTTCGTAATAATGCACACGGCCCTTCAGAACTACCACAGGTACTCCATATAAGGTTCCGAATACATATCTGCCCTCATGACCTGGAGCCGTAGACCTGGGAAAACCGGGAAGGTCCTCGTAGTCCACTGCCGCTGCCACCTCTATTTTCTCCGCAAAATCTCCCAAGCCGCTACCTAAAACTATTGCCACCTCCGGCTTAAAGTCGGTAACCTTCCTGATTTGCTCCACATATGTATCTAATCTGTCCAAGTATTTCTTTACATCAAACATGGTAATCTGCCTTTCCTTTGCAAATGTTAAATACAGCCTTATGAGTATTTTAACACAGGGGCTCCTTAGGCACAAATGTTTTAATGCAGGCATACAGAAAAGCCGCAAAAGGTTTTTCTTAAGTCTCTTGCGGCTTTAGGATGTCTTTTTACCGGTTGGGTTTAGAGCAGCTTGCTGGACTTGGTCCAGATTCCCATACGCTCAGCATCCTTTATGAGTTGATCTCTGAACTGAGGATGGGCGATGGATATGAGCAGCTCTGCCCTCTGCCAAGTGCTCTTTCCCTTTAAGGAAACGGCTCCGTACTCGGTTACGATATAGTCCACTGCCATTCTGGGAGTGGTGATTATGGAACCTGGTGCCAAACCCGGCATTATGAGGCTTTCAAGACTTCCGTCGGATTTCTCCCTTACGGAAGGGGTGCAGAGGAAGCTATGGCCGTTTTGGGATTGGAAGGAGCCCATTACGAAATCCAGCTGTCCGCCGGTACCGGAAATCTGGCGATATCCTGCCGACTCGGAGCATACCTGGCCGTAAAGGTCTACGGCTATGCAGCTGTTTACGGATACAAAGTTGGGGATTTGTGCAATAGTGGCTATGTTATTTACATAATCTACAGGCGCTACAAAGCACATAGGGTTATCGTCTATGAAATCGTAGAGCCTTTTGGTGCCACCTGCAAAGGTATATACAGCCTTGCCTTTATCCTTTTCCTTATTGCCCCAGAGCTTTCCTGCCTCGAAAAGATCCACATAGGCATCTGTGAACATTTCCGTATGAGCTTCAACGTTCTTTATATCCGACCGGGCTATCTTTTGACCTATGGAAAGAGGAAGAGCTCCTATTCCCAGCTGGAGAGTGCTGCCTGATTTGATATGCTTTACTACATGGTCTGCTATCTGTTGGTCTATTTCCGAGGCTCCCTTCACGTTGAGGTCGGGCAAAGGTGTGTTACTTCCTTCTACCACAAAATCCACATCATAAAGATTTATCTCGTTCTGGCGTCCAAGAGCCTTAGGCATATTTTCGTTTACCTCAACGATCTTTATCTTTGCCGCCTTGATGACGCCCCACATGTCGGCTACCTGAGGACCTATGTTAAAATTTCCAAATTTATCCATGGGTCCAACCTGGAAGCAGGCTATATCCAGACCGTTGTCATTACCTGTCCAAAGGTGGGGAAGCTCGTTGAACATCATAGGCATATACCAACATCTGCCTTCTTTGTTCATCTTTCTGTCGTGACTGGAGAAATGAGCCGATGTGAACATTACCTGCTCATTGCTCTCTGTAGCTGTAAAGGTTTCAAAGGGCGTTCTTCTTATGGACACAGTGCTGAGCACGGTCACATCGCTAAGTTCGTCGCCTCTCTTGGCTAAGGCCTTATCTATATCCACTACGGTGCCGCAACCTGTTCCGAAATGGACTCTGTCTCCTTTTTTCACCTTATCGGCTGCCGCATCTGCGGTTATGAGTTTTTTCTTATACTCCTGGGCTAAATCTGTTGTTTTATACATTGTTTTCACCTCTTTTTATTCTTTAATTTTAATTATGATGAGCCCCTTTAGGGGCGCTTTATGCTTTGCTTTTTTCTATGACGAAATTATTATACTACATCGCAGAGAAAATTCAAATAAACATCTGTTAAAATAGGGAGTTTTGTGTTATAATCTACCTACAATATATGTCTCCTTAGTTAAATGGATATAAGAACCTCCATTTGCTTCTCAAATGGAGAACCTTGATACTCGTTTCACTCGTATTAACGAGCTCTCTGATTATATGCTTTAGGAGAGCTCCGTTATACTTGATTATATGTCTCCTTAGTTAAATGGATATAACGGAGCTCTCCTAAAGCTCAGTTGCCGGTTCGATTCCGGCAGGGGATACCAAAAATGCTGCTCATAAAGGGCAGCATTTTTCTTTATCATATTTAATCAAGCCTTACAGCCATTCCGGGAGCACGGTCAAAAAAGATATCCTTTGAAGATGCGCTTAAAGGAATACCCCAGCACAGCTTCACATCGTCTCCCAAAAAGCCCAGCTTCAGGGCACTTCTGCCCACGGTAAACATAACACGGTTATCAACTCTGTGGTTTGCAGCCACGGAAACTGCCGAGCCGACAGCAATACCTAAATCCGTAACATTGAAGACACAGTTGGAGCCGGCCTCTTTCATCATGACGCAGTTTTCAAAACCGCACATGCTGCAGTTGGAAAGACCGAAGGGTTTTTCTCTGCAACCGATAATAACCACGGCTTCGCTTTTATCAACATTGGACGCATCCCTGACGAATATGGGCTGGCCTGTAGTATCGGCCATGGCAATCATCTTATCTCTAAGTCTGTCCTTTTCCTCACCGGTAACTATAACGGCCTCCACCGTATCCTTACCGCTTCCCTTAGGCGCAGTCTTAGCCGCTACCACCATCAAATCGGCCACCTGAAGGATTCCTTCTCTCTCCGCATTTTCCATAGTCTTTAGCATGTCGCCACCTCCCTCAAAATCTGTTGAAAAAGCTTCTTGGCCCCATTGTAGCACATTTCCTCTTGATATGCTACATCATATCATTTATTATTAAAATATAAATCTTTGGAGGTAAAAAATATGGTTAATGAACCCATTTTGATAATAATGGCTGCGGGCATGGGCTCCCGTTTCGGCGGACTTAAGCAGATGACCCCTGTCAGCGGCGATAAGGAATTGATATTGGACTTTTCCCTTTACGACGCCATGATGGCCGGCTTTAAAAAGGCTGTTCTTGTAATAAAGAGGGAAAACGAAGAGGATTTCAGAAAGCTCTTAGAAGGAAGAAGCGGCAAATTTATGGAGATAGATTTTGCATATCAGGAGCTTTCCGATTTGCCGGAAGGTGCTAAGGTGCCTGAAGGAAGAGTTAAGCCCTGGGGCACGGGGCATGCGGTTTTAGCTGCTCGTTCCTTCATAAATGGTCCCTTTGCCGTTATCAATGCAGATGATTACTACGGTCCCACGGCTTTCCAAATGATATATGACTTCCTTTCCGCTGCCGAGGACAAGAAAAAATACAGCTATGCCATGGTAGGCTTCCGCATTGAAAACACCCTTACGGAAAACGGCTTCGTGTCGAGAGGCGTATGCCGCTCATCCGACTCAGGCCTTTTAGAGGAAATCACAGAAAGAACTAAAATATCATGGCACGGTGAGGAGATAGGATTTTCCGAAGAGGATGAAGCTGCTTGGACCACTATTCCCCGTGGAACTCCCGTATCTATGAATTTTTGGGGCTTTACAAAATCCCTCATAGACGAGGCTTGGAGCGGTTTCGGTGAGTTTTTAACCTCCGCACTCAAGGAAAATCCCCTTAAGGGTGAATACTACCTGCCTGCCATAGTGGACAGGCTCATAAAAGAAGGAAAAGCCCAGGTGAAGCTCTTAAACTCCCCCGACAGATGGTACGGGGTAACCTATAAGGAGGATACGGAAGGTGTAGTATCCGCTCTTCAGTCTATGAAGGACAAAGGCATGTATCCCGAAGCCCTTTGGAAATAGCCTTATAGAAAGGAAAATATAATGGAAATCATAGGTCATGTCCGCACGGATTTTCACGAAAAATTCGGTATTCCACGACAGGGTGGTTTGGTAGAAAACATCGGCTACATAGAGTTTCTGCCTCCCTTTGATGTGCCTGTCGCCTTTGAGGGAATAGAAGAATACTCCCATATCTGGATTCTCTGGCAGTTTTCCGAAAATGTGGGGGAGGGTTGGTCCCCCATGGTGAGACCGCCCCGTTTAGGTGGAAATGTAAAGGTAGGCGTCTTTGCCAGCCGAAGTCCTTTTCGCCCCAATCCCATAGGGCTTTCCCTAGTGAGGCTGCTGTCTGTGGAAAAAAGCCCTACAGGCGGTGTACTTCTTAAAATCTCCGGAGCTGACATTTTAGACGGGTCTCCCGTTTACGACATAAAGCCCTATCTGCCTCATATAGAGGCTATCCCCGGAGGGGATGGCGGCTTTGCCCATCGTGTAAAAGATGACAGCCTGTCTGTAATTTGCAGTGATACGGTTAAAAAAGAAATTATAAAGGATTTTTCCCTTTCGGACTTTGAGCTCCTCAGGGAAATTCTCTCCCAAGACCCTCGTCCTCACTACCACGCCGACCCGGAGCGAGTTTACGGTATGGCCTACAAGGGGCAAAACATAAGGTTCAGGGTTGTTGGCAAAGAGCTGGAAATCCTGTCTTTAGAAAAGCTTTGAAAGATAGTGGTTAGTAGGTAGCGAGACTATATATGAATCATATTTTGGAGGAATTATGGCATTTGAAATAGCAAAGGAACATTTGGTGAAAAAGGGATACGAGGATAAGATACAGACCTTTCAGGTGTCCAGCGCCACAGTGGAGCTGGCGGCAACAGCAGTCGGCACAGAGCCGGCAAAAATCGCAAAATCCTTGACCTTTAAAGTGGAGGACATGCCTGTAATGGTAGTATGTGCCGGTGATGCCAAGGTAGCCAACAGCAAGTTTAAGGCAGTTTTCAAGACAAAGGCAAAAATGCTGACAAGAGATGAAGTCAGTCAGCTCATAGGTCACGATGTGGGCGGAGTTTGCCCCTTCGGAGTAAAGGAGGGGGTAAAGGTCTATCTGGATGAGTCTCTGAAAAGATTTGATGTGGTCTATCCCGCTTGCGGCAGCGATAACAGTGCCGTTAGACTTACGCTTCCCCAGTTGGAAGAAGCCTCTGATTTTATAGAGTGGATTGATGTATGTAATGTTTAAGATGTCTTGCGGGTGTCTGCTGTTGACACTTTCTCAGCTTTTGCCGGATTGTGTCAATCTTTTCGGCTGCGGAAGGGCTGCGGCAGATGTTTTCCCGGAGGAAACAGGTGTGCTGTTGACACTTTTTTGGATTTCGCCGGATTGTGTCAACAATTTTAGGCGAATTTGTTGACAGTTTCTTCTAAATCAACAAAACCTGTCAACAATCACCACTTATTAGCAGTGGTGTTTACCATAATTCAGCTATTATGTAAACCATTTGTTGACACTTTTCCCCGAAATCATAATTTCTGTCAACATATTGGAAATTATGGCGCTCTAAATTATGACTACCAACCTTATAGATTCAGCAGCATCAAAGCTATAAATTATAAATAGCAAAGCAAATGGAGAAAGATGTAATTGAACGATTAAAAAAGGACTGTCTCTTTGAGGTGACATGAGGTGACCTCAAAAAGAGAATTCAGTCCTTTTACTTTATCTGTTATTCGTACCTGAGTGCTTCGATAGGATCCAGGTTTGCCGCTTTGTTTGAAGGATAGTATCCAAAGAAGACACCTATAAACATGGAGAAGCCTACTGCGATAATCACTGATGATATGGCCGGAAGGGTGGGAGACTTTAGGAAAATGCTCCCCAGATATCCCAGGCCTGAGCCTAATACTACACCTATAGCGCCGCCGATTACACATATGATTATGCTCTCGATTATAAACTGGCTTCGTATATCCTTGCTTGTGGCTCCAAGAGCCTTTCTTATACCGATTTCTCTCGTACGCTCCGTTACGGAAACCAGCAGAATGTTCATAACACCTATACCGCCTACCAAGAGGGATATGGCAGCTATGGCACCTATGGCCAGCTTTACGGAGCTCATGACATTGGTAACCTGAGAAATGGATGATTCAAGAGTTTCTGCCTTCACAAATGCCCTCTCGTTTTCTTTATAGTAATTATCATTGAAGAATTTTGCGATTTCGTCAGCAGTACTCTTTAGCTCTTCTCTGTCATTTGTTATAACTATAAAGTTATATGTACCTTCATCCTCAGCTTTGCCTGTGGCATACTGTCGATTGCCCACGCTGAGAGGTATATATCCCGGGGTGGCTGCGTCTGCCGATTCACCACCGAAAATTCCGAAGCTCTTAAGTTCATGTTTGTATATGCCCACTATCATGTAGGTTCTTATGCCGCCTCCGGAATCCAGCTTTACCTCCAGCTCGTGGCCCAAGGCCTTTTCCGGTTTTCCATCGAAGGCCTTGTTTACCAGCTTATCGGAAATTACGATTATTTCCTTGTTCTGCATAATGTCATCCTCTGTTATGAACCTGCCGGAAATCATCTTGATGCTGTTGGCATCCTTATAGCCCTCCGATACGGAGTTGATTTTTATACCGTGGTTTTCTCTGCCGGATCTGATTTTTCCGCTGCCTCCCGCTCCGGAAAGGGCGATGGATTTAATCTTGTCGGCAAATTTGGCTTGCATTCTCTCTATCTGGAAGCTCTGCATAGCATCTTTGCTTACCAGCTCGCTTACTTCATGACCCTTTTGGGGTTCTATATAAACACTTATGGAGTTGCTGCTGAAGGAGTCAAACCCTTGTGATACGGATTCAGACAGTGCTTTTCCTATGGTAGCTATGCTGATTACGGATGCTATTCCTATAATTATGCCCAGCATGGTCAGGAAGCTTCTCATCTTATTCAGCTTTAATCCTACGACCGCAACCTTGATGCTTTCTATAATGCTCATTTAGTCACCTCGATTCTGCCGTCGGACATGGTGAGAATCCTGCTTGTCTCCAAGGCCAGCTCTTTGTTGTGGGTTATAAGTATTATGGTCTTTTTCTGCTCCGCATTCAGCTTATGGAATAAATCCATTACTATACGGCCGGTTTTGGAGTCCAGAGCACCTGTAGGCTCATCGGCCAATATGATTTCCGGATCGTTTGCCATGGCGCGGGCTATGGCCACACGCTGCTTTTGGCCTCCGGAAAGCTCGTTGGGATTATGCTTTGCCCTTTCCGCCATTTCCACGATTTCCAAAAGCTCCATGGCCCGTCTCGTTCTTTCATCGGCAGGAATCTTATTATACATCATAGGAAGCTCCACATTTTTCAGGGCGCTGAGCCTGGGTATAAGGTTGAAGTTCTGAAAAACAAAGCCTATTTTTTTATTTCTTATGGCGGAAAGCTCATGGTCCTTCGCCTGTGATATATCCAGTTCCCCCAGTCGATAGGAGCCCTCTGTAGGTCTGTCGAGCAGTCCTATTATATTCATCAGGGTGGACTTTCCTGAGCCTGAGGCTCCTACTACGGAGACGAAATCTCCGTCATATACATCTATATCGATACCGTGAAGAATTTCAAGTTCATTAGGCTTGCCGATGTAGTATCTCTTCACGATCCCCTTCATCTCAATAGTTTTCTGCATGCTACTCTCCTATGGGTGCGTTAACCATCATCACCTGCATACCGCCACTATATGCATCAGGTGAGTTCACTACCCTAAGCTTCTTGGTCAGTTCCTTGGATGTGATTACAGTCTCGAAATCATTTTCGGAAGAAACCTCAACTTCTATTTCCCTTATAGTCTGCACCCCTGAATCTCCGTCAACTACAAGGACAAAAGACTTGCCCTTCTTTTCATATATGGCTGTAGATGGCACAGTATATACGTTCTCTTTTTTCTCGATTATGTACTTGACCCTAACGCTCATGCCCGGCTTGATTTCCTTAATAGACTTATCTGCAAAGGCTATCTTAGTGCCGTAAAGGACCTCTGAGGATGTTGTGGCTCCGACAGTAGGTGCCAGCGGTGTAGGATTTACAGAGCTGAGTTTTCCTTTAAAGATTCTGCCGCTGCCCAAGGCATCGCTGGTGATTTCAACCTTCATACCGTTATGCAAATCGTTTAGATCGAACTCTTTAACGCTGGAATCTACGATTATTCTCTTTACCGTTTCAATCTTAGCCACATAATTTTGAGGCGTTTGACCTTTTATCATGTTCATCTCTGTGATGGTTCCTGATATGGGTGCTTTTATTACCGTTTTAGCAAGATCTGCTTTCAGGTACTTTAAGTCAACGGAATGTATAAGGTTGTCAGCACCTTTCTTGGCACTGCTCAAGCTGTTCTTTAAGGATGCGATCTCATCATCGGCTGCTATCTTTGCGATTTTCAGGTTCTTAACCGCAGCATCGTAGCTTCGCTTCATGGAATCAGCATTGTTTTTATATGTTGAAAGCACATCGGCTCTGCTTCTTTCAGCCAGCTTCTGCTGCTTTTCTGCTTCCTTTACATTCTTATTGGCGATATAGAGGGCAGAGTCCTGCTGGTCCACTTCCTGCTTTGCCATGGCGGCAGTTGTCTGCGCCTGCTGTACTTCTGCTTCCCACTTCTTTACCTCTGCATCTGCCGCAGCTATTTCAGCATCTGAAACAGCTTCCCCTTTATTTTTTCTTTCCAACAGCTGATTGTAGGCGGCTGTTTTTACCGTCACCTGAAATCTGGCGTCAAGGAGGGCGTTGGTAGCCTTATCCAGCTTCTGCTTGGCTTGAGTGTAGGCCATGGATGCAGTGTCTTGAGAGCCTTTGAGCCCCTCTTTCGATGAGTTGGCCGCAAGAATCTGGTCATTATAGCCCTGCTCTATGGAATTCTTATAGTCTTCATAGGTTTTATTAGCAGCCTGCCAAGCATCGTACGCGCTGGTAACTGCATTTTCGGCAGCCACTACCTGAGCGTTGGTTCCGTCTTCCTTGTTTCTGAGAGCTCTGTTAAGCTGATCGGTAGCATTTTTTATCTGCACTTCCGCATTCTTGTCCGAAGTGGTTATGGATGCATTCTTCATGGCAATTTGCTGCTCTATGGAAGAGGCATCCAAGACGGCAATAATCTGGCCTTCCTTAACTACATCGCCCACTTTAATATTTATGGTCTTAACAGGAAGCAATTTTTCCGCATAGACCAGGCTGTCCTTTTCACTCTTTACCTTTCCGGCCTCAGTTACCGAATTTACGAAATCCTTTTGTGTTATTTCCGTAGTTTCGGATAAGGCCAAGGTCTCATAATCACTGCCGGGTTTCCTCAAAGCAAAAAATCCGACAATGCCGACAATCAAAACTAAAGCTATAGCTTTCTTCTTATGATTCTTTACAATCTCTAAATACTTTTTCATCTCAACTCCATGATAATTTAATATTGTCTTAAGTGCTTAATATAATGGTAATATATCACAGGAAAGATGACTTGTCAATTTATAAAAATAATTTTTTTTCCTCTGATCTATCCAAAACACCTATGGCGATAGTGAGAACCGCCAAACCTATAAACCAGCCTGTAACCACATCTGTAGGCCAATGGACTCCCACATAAATTCGGGAAGGCCCGATAGCTACCGCCAGAAAAAAACATATCCCCTGCAAGGCTCGCCTCAGCCTCTTGTCTTCACAGTGCTTTTCCAGCAGATATATGAGAAGACCGTATACGATTACCGATGTTACGGAATGACCGCTGGGAAATGAATATCCTCCCTGCTCTACCAAATGAAACATTTTTTCCGGCCTTAGCCTTGCGAAAATATGCTTCATAGGCTTGTATATAACTACTCCCCCTAAAGCCACACCGGTAACGGGAATTCCATATTTCCCCCGATTAGGCATAAGCACCAACACTGCACAAAAGCCTATGATAAACCAAGTGTCCGCCAGGTGTGTTATGAAGATCATAAGGGCATTTAAGCCTTCACTTCTCCATGAAAATACGGCTTCCTGCACCTTTAGATCAAGGGGTGTGGGAGACAAGTCATAAACCCCTGCCACCATATAGACCATAAGTGCTGCCGCCGCGAGAAAAACCCCTCCTAAGGCAAAGTTTTTTTTCAAATTATTACCCCCTTATAAATAATCTACGCTATTATAAACGATTTATATGGAAATTAAAAGGACTTTTGTGGTAAAATGATGTTGTATTAGCCTTCGGGCGTATATTTTTTATCTGAATTCCGAAAGGAGCTTTTATGAAATTACTCAACAATCTTGCCGGACTTAGAATAATATCCGGTGCCATTTTTTCAGTAAGGAAATATATAAATCCCATTTCCGAAGCCAAGTATAACGGCGATGTGGCAGGGGAAAAGGAACTTATAGTTACTGCCGCTAAGGCTTGGTCCAACAAGGTTTTAAAGGCTTTGGATATAGAAATTAACGTAATAAATCCGGAAAACTTCCCCCAGGACGGTCCTGTAGTCTATGTAGCCAATCATCAGTCCTATGCAGACATATTCACATTCCTCCATGCCGTTCCCCATCAGGTAGGCTTTATAGCAAAATCAGAGCTTAATAAAATCCCCGGATTTAATCAGTGGATAGAAAGAATCCGCAGCGTCTTTATAAAGCGTGACGATGTTCGCTCTTCTCTCAATACTATAAACGAAGGTGCAGAGCTGGTAAAGAAGGGCTTTTCTCTCGTAATTTTTCCGGAAGGGACGAGAAGCGGCCACCACGAAATGGCTCATTTCAAGCCAGGAGCCTTAAAGCTGGCCACCAAGGCACAGGCTGTCGTAATACCCGTAACCCTGGAAGGTGGTTATAGAACCTTTGAGGAAAAGGGCGAGATAGTAAAAGGTGCTCATATAGATATGGTTGTTCACGAGCCTATAGACACCTCCATTCTTTCCAGACAGGAATTGGCAGAGCTTTCCAACCGTGTGGAAAATACTATCCGTGAAGGCTTAAAGATGTTTGAATAATAGCAGTTAAATATATAGTAAGAAACGTCAAAAGAGGACTCCCGAAGGAATCCTCTTTTTTATTTCCATTGGTTTTTACAAAGCTTAGTCTCTCTTAAGTCTTACATCAGGTTCTGAAGGAAGCTTGAACAGAGGTACGAGTCTGTCTAATCCTGTGAATGTCAGGAATACCAGAGATACTACTGCGATCATAGCCATGAAGTTGAACTTGATAAGGTCGATAGGCTTGTACTGAAGAAGCGGATATACTCCTGCTGCGATACCTACATAGAATGCAAGGTATACGTGGTGAGGAATGAGCTGTGAACCGAATACTCCCATAGCATCACTGAAGGTAGCATTTCTGAGTCTCAGCTTGTACATAGCTTCTTCGCTTGCTTCAACATTTTCGTCGGTGAGCTGCTTGATAACAGGTCCGATTGTTACGATCTGAGCCATTTCGTCAGCTAAAGCGATATTTCCTAAGAGGGATAAGATAGCATTCCATCCTAACAGGTGTCTTACCTTTCTGGATAACATGATAACCAGTTTTCCTAAAGGTGCGAAAGCTTCCATCTTCTGCATTACACCACCGAAGGCTGCAACCCACATCATCATTACTACTACCCAGCTACCTGCATCGGAGAAACCTGCAACACACTCTTCAAGGAATTCCATAAGTGTGCCGGATGTTCCTGCGAACAGTCCTAAGATGTATGCGGATACAAGTCCGGAACCGATACAGAAGAATGTGTTAAGTCCAAGGATAGCTAAGAGTACTACTAAGATCAGAGGAATTATCATGTAAAGAGCTACACCTTCCTGTACCTGATTGAGTAAATCTATAGCGGCAGGTCTTTCCTGTTCCAGGAATGTAAATACATCTGCGGGAATCTGGGAAACGACTTCTGAACCGTTTACAGCATTTCCGGGAAGACCGAGGGAGGCTACGAAGAAAGCTATTCCTGCAAGTACGAGGCAGCTTACGGACCAAACACCCTGGTGTCTGATTCTGTCGATGATCTGAACGCCCTGAATACCGGAAGATACGATGGTAGTATCGGAAATAAGGCCGATGTTGTCTCCGAAGCAAGCTCCGCCTGCGATAGCGCAAACTGTCAGATACATGTTTCCATCAACTATATGGGAAAGCCATAAGAAAATGGGAGCACATGCTGCGAAGGTTCCCCAAGAGGTTCCTGTTGCAACGGACAGAATTGCTGTGGAGAATAAACCTACTACAGCAACAGTCTTAGCTGTGATACCTAAGGTAAGTGCTAAGTTTACTACGGATGCTCCTACGCCGTGGCTCATGAATACGGAAGCCATAGCATAAGCGATCATGAGGATAAATAATGCCACCAAGATATTCTTTGTGGAATCCATGGATGCGTCGATCGCTTCCTGGAACTTAACATTCTCTGTTATTTTGGCTATGATGATCGCAAAAATCCATGCGATAGGAGCAGCCATGAGAGCGTCAAATCCAGCGATCATGAGTCCCATCAGTAAAAATACCGGACAGAACTTCAAAATGCCTTTGATAATTGTCATTTCTTTTCTCCTTTGTGAAAATAATATAAATACAGGTAAACAAGAAGCAAGATTCGTGCCATCTTTGACAATTTCTTGATAATATCATCACTGAATCGCCACAAACATTGCCAATGCAACACAAAAGGGTTACTCTATGCTTCCATTTTCCTCCCTTTAGGGCAGTTTTTGAACCTTATTCGGTTCTTTCGGTGTTTTTGTAGAACCGATATAGGTTCGATTTTTATATTCCCAAGCCAAAATTATCTCTGACACGCTTCATTACAGGTTCAGCTATGGCTTGTGCTCTGTCAGCTCCGTTTCTTAGAATTTCCAACAATTCTTCCGAATGACGAATGGCTTCGAATTTTTCTCTTATGGGCCTCAGGGCCTCGGTAACTACTTCAACCAAGTCCTTCTTGAAATCGCCGTAGCCCTTGCCTCTATACATTTCTTCCAGCTCACTTATGGTCTTATCTCCCAAGATGCTGTATATGGTCAAAAGGTTGCTTATGCCCGGCTTATTTTCCACATCATAACGGATTTCTCCTTCTGAGTCGGTTGTGGCTCGCATGATAGTCTTCTTTATCTTTGCAGGGTCATCCAGCAGAGAAATCCTGGAGTGGATGTTTTCCGCCGACTTTGACATCTTAGCTGTAGGGTCGTCTAAGGCCATGATTCTGGCTCCCACCTTCATAAATCTTCCGTCGGGGACTACAAAGGTATCGCCGTACTTTCCGTTCACCCTTATGGCTAAGTCTCTCGTAAGCTCTATATGCTGCTTCTGGTCGTTTCCCACAGGCACCACATCCGTGTCATAGAGCAAAATATCCGCAGCCATGAGCACAGGGTAGGTGAGAAGTCCTGCTCCCACCGACTCCTTGCCTGAGCTTTTGGCCTTAAACTGAGTCATTCTGAAAAGCTCGCCAGTGTTGGCACAGCAGTTTAAAATCCAACCTAACTCCGCATGACCTGATACCTGTGACTGAACGAACACTATGGCCTTTTTAGGATCTACTCCTATGGCCAGGTACAGCGCAGCCACGTCCAAAATATGTTCCCTAAGCTCTTTCGGGTCCTGGGGAACGGTTATGGCGTGCTCGTCCACAATGCAGTAGATGCATTCATGATCTTCCTGCAGCTCTACGAATTGCTTCAGAGCACCTAAATAATTTCCTAAATGTATATTTCCTGTGGGCTGAACCCCCGAAAATACTCTCTTCATACTTTTTCTCCCGTCTTGTCACTCTTATTAAAAGGTCATCTGTTCCTGAGATGAACCGGAACCGGAGGCTTCATCGGAGCCTTCCTCCTCATTCTCGTCCATGTCCTCATCTCTGATTACCTTTGCCAAGGCGATAATATTGGCATCTTCAGCCACATTCATGATTTTAACACCCTGTGTAGCTCTTCCCAGCTTTGAAATCTGTGAAGCAGGTACGCGTATTATGATACCGTCGGAATTTATGAGAAGAACATCGTCCTCTTCATCCACAACCATGGCACCTACCAGCTCTCCGGTCTTACCGAACTTAGCCTTATCGTAGGTCAAAAGGCCTTTTCCGCCTCTTACCTGTATCTTGTAGTCCTTGGCTCTCGTTCTCTTTCCGTAGCCCTTTTGAGTTACTACGAGAAGCTCCTGCTCAGGTTCAACAAGCTCCATGGAAACTACTTCGTCTCCCGGCTCCAGCTTTATGGCACGGACGCCGGCAGCGATTCTGCCCATAGGACGAACATCATCCTCGCTGAAGCAGATGCATTTACCGTTCTTTGTAACGATGATTACATTGTTCTTTCCGTTGGTCTGCTGGATTCCGATAAGCTCGTCATCATCCTGCAAATTCATGGCTATGAGGCCCGTCTTCCTGTTGGTGTCGAAGTTGGAAAGGGAAGTCTTCTTGATAGTTCCCTGCTTTGTAACGGCTATGAGGTATTTGTCCTCGGCAAAATCCGATACAGGCAACACTGCACTGACTCTTTCCTTTGCTATGAGGCTGAGGAAGTTGACTACAGGTATTCCCTTAGCCTGTCTTGAGCCTTCGGGTATCTCGTAGGCCTTTATCTTGTAGGCCTTTCCAAAGTTGGTAAAGAACATGAGATAATCATGGGTAGATGTCATAATCAGATTCTTCACGAAGTCATTTTCTCTGGTGGTAAGGCCGGTAATTCCCTTGCCGCCTCGTCTCTGAGACTTATAGGTATCTACGGGAACTCTCTTTATGTATCCCAAATGGGTGAGTGTTATGCAGACCGTTTCCTCGGCGATGAGATCCTCTTCGTCGATTTCCTCTTCGGAAGCCTGAATAGCAGTCTTTCTCTTATCTCCCCATTTTCCTTTAACTTCAAGGAGCTCGTCCTTAACTACACCCATGAGCTTGTGCTCGTCAGCCAAAAGGCTTTCGTAGTAAGCAATCTTTTCCATGAGCTCTGCATACTCGGTCTGAATCTTTTCTCTTTCCAAACCTTGTAAACGTCTCAGCTGCATTTCCAAGATGGCCTTGGCCTGAATTTCCGTAAGGCCGAAGCGTTCTATGAGCTTTTCCTGAGCATCGTTATAGCTGGAACGAATTATCTTAATGATTTCGTCTATGTTATCTAAGGCTATGAGATATCCCTCTAAGATGTGGGCTCTTGCCTCCGCCTTTTTCTTGTCGTAGATGGTTCTCCTGGTCACCACTTCCTTCTGGTGCTTAAGATAAACATCCAAGATTTCTCTGATGTTGAGAATTTTAGGTCTTCCCTCTACTATGGCCAGCATTATCATGGAAATGTTGGTCTGAAGCTGAGTGTGCTTGTAGAGTCTGTTGAGTATAATCTGAGGATTTGCATCCTTCTTAAGCTCAATTACGATTCTGGTTCCTTCTCTGGATGTCTCGTCTCTTATATCGGAAATTCCGTCAAGCTTCTTGTCCTTCACCATTTCGGCGATTTTTTCCACCAATGAAGACTTGTTTACCTGATAGGGTATCTCGGAGACGATGATCTGCTGCTTGCCCCTGCTGCCTTCTTCGATTTGGCAAACGGAACGAACCACAACCTTTCCCTGGCCGGTTCTGTAGGCATCCTTTGCTCCGCCTCTTCCTAAGATTACTCCTCCCGTGGGAAAATCCGGTGCCTTGATTATCTTTATAAGGTCGTCTATGGAGCAATCCGGATCATCTATAACCTTTACACAGGCATCTATGGTATCGCTTAAATTGTGGGGAGGTATGGAGGTGGCCATACCTACGGCTATACCGTTGGAGCCGTTTATGAGCAGGTTGGGAACTCTGGAGGGGAGAACCACAGGCTCTTCCTCTTCACCGTCATAGTTAGGCACGAAATCTACCGTGTCCTTATCTATGTCCCTGAGCATTTCCAGGGCGAAGGGAGTCATCCTTGCCTCTGTATAACGGCTGGCGGCAGCTCCGTCTCCGTCTACGGAACCGAAGTTTCCGTGGCCGTCAACCAGGGTATATCTCATATTCCAGCTCTGAGCCATTCTAACCATGGCATCGTAAATGGAGCTGTCACCGTGAGGATGATATTTACCCATTACTTCACCGACGATACGGGCACTCTTTTTATGAGGCTTGTCGGGGGAAATTCCCAAAGCGTCCATTCCGTAAAGTATACGGCGGTGAACCGGCTTCAAGCCGTCACGAGCATCGGGGAGAGCACGGCTTACTATAACTGACATAGCATAGTCTATGTAGCTTTTCTTCATCTCCTCATGAATCTCATGCTGGAGCATCTTTGTATCTTCTAAAAATGTTGCCATATTCCTTCCCCCTTTCTATAAGTCTATGGTGGCATACTCGGCATTTTCCTCGATGAATTTCTTACGAGGAGGTACCTTATCGCCCATTAAAGTAGTGAATATCTCATCTGCCATGGCGCTGTCTTCCAGGGTAATCTGAACCAAGGTTCTGTGCTCGTAGTCCATGGTGGTTTCCCAAAGCTGACTTGCATCCATTTCTCCCAAACCTTTGTAGCGCTGTATGTCAACCTTTCCCGGTTTATCGGCTAAGGATTCCAAAAGCTTTTCCTGCTCGCTGTCGGAATAGGTGTACCATAAATCTCTTCCCTTTTTAACCTGGAAAAGAGGTGGCTGCGCAGCATACACATAGCCCCCTTCTACGAGAGGTTTCATGTATCTGTAGAAGAAGGTCAAGAGCAGTGTCCTTATATGAGCTCCGTCTACGTCCGCATCGGTCATGATGATAATCTTATGATATCTCAGCTTTTCCAGATTGAATTCGTCACCGATTCCGCAGCCGAAGGCTGTTATCATGTTTTTAATCTCATCAGAGCTGAGTATTCTGTCCAATCTGGCTTTTTCAACATTGAGAATTTTACCTCTCAAGGGCAAAATAGCCTGTCTCTTTCTGTCTCTTCCTTCCTTGGCAGAGCCTCCGGCGGAGTCTCCCTCTACCAGGAAAATTTCAGAAAGAGTAGGGTCTTTTTCTGAGCAGTCTGCCAGCTTTCCGGGAAGGGCAAAGCTTTCCAAGGCTCCTTTTCTTCTCGTTAAATCTCTTGCCTTTCTGGCGGCCTCTCTTGCTCTGGCGGCTTTTACGCACTTTTCTATGATAATTCTGGCCTGTGCAGGGTTCATTTCCAGGAAATACATGAGATTTTCATTGGTGGCCTGTTCAACTGCTCCTCGTACCTCCGTATTTCCCAGCTTAGCCTTAGTCTGTCCTTCAAACTGAGGTTCTGAAAGCTTTACGGAAACTACAGCTGTGAGACCTTCTCTCACATCGTCACCGGAGAGAGCATCGTCATTTTCCTTGAGGAGCTTGGATTTCTTACCGTAATCGTTTATTACCCTTGTAAGGGAGCTCTTAAAGCCGACAATATGGGTTCCTCCGTCGGTGGTGTTTATGTTATTTGCATAGCCTAAAATCAACTCGCTGTAGCTGGTGGTGTATTGCATTGCCACCTCTACCTCGTAGTTGTCCCTTATAACTTCAAAATATATTACATCATCGTGAAGAGAATCCTTGTTCTGGTTCTGATATTTAACCATTTCCTTGATTCCGCCTTCATAGTGATAGGTTTCACTCCTCTTATGGCCTTCTCTCTCATCCTTAAAGTTTATCTTTATGCCCTTGTTAAGGAAAGCCATTTCTCTCAGTCTATGCTCTAAAGTAGGAAAATCGAAGACTGTAGTTTCCCTGAAAATTTCCGGGTCAGGCCAGAAGGTGGTCTTTGAGCCTGTCTTTTTGGACTCACCTATTTCTTCTAAGGGTGTCATGGTCTTACCGTAGGCGTAGGACTGCTTATAAATCTTTCCGTTTCGCTTAATTTCAACGTCCATATGTGTGGAAAGAGCGTTAACTACGGAAGCACCTACTCCGTGAAGTCCTCCTGAAACCTTATATCCTCCGCCGCCGAATTTTCCTCCGGCATGAAGAACCGTGTGTATTACCTCTACTGCGGGAATTTTCATGGTAGGATGCATATCTACAGGCATACCTCTTCCGTCATCTTCCACCACGATGGAGTTATCCTTTTGGATGGTAACGGAAATAGTTTTACAATATCCGGCCAAGGCTTCGTCTATGGAGTTGTCCACAACCTCGTAAACCAGATGATGCAAGCCCCTCGGCCCTGTACTTCCTATGTACATACCCGGTCTTTTTCTTACAGCTTCCAAGCCTTCCAATACTTGAATTTGCGCCGCGTCATACTGAGGATTATTCTTTTCTTCTAAACTCATATTTTCCCCTTTCAATGGTTTATTTTATGATTTTCTTTACTATCTAAAATGCTTATTTTGCCTTTTTTAACTAAAAAAACTGTCTTTTCACTGAATTTTTCCGATATTTTATCAGATATTTCAGCATTTGTTATGAAAAGCTGAACTCTTTCCAGAGATTTTATAAGAAATTCCTGTCTTGTTGAATCAAGCTCAGACATTACATCATCCAAAAGTAGTATGGGAAGCTCTCCCGTCTCTTCTTCTATGATAGATATTTCGGCCAGCTTAAGAGATAGGGCCGCAGTTCTCTGCTGTCCCTGGGAACCGAAGCTCCTTACGTTTATACCGTTTATAAAGAATTCCAAATCGTCCTTATGAGGTCCCTTTGTGGTGGTTCTCTGTCTTATATCAGAGCTGTAGCTCTTTTTTATTTCCTCATATAAATCACGATTTTCACCTACATTAGGTTCATAAATTATGTTTAAAGCTTCTTTTCCGTCGGTTATTTTACCATGAATTTCCTTGCTTATTAAGTTTATTTTTTCTATAAACTCTCTTCTTTGGGCTATTATAGCCTTTCCGTATTTTGAAAGCTGAAGGTCCCAAATATCCAGAATTTCAGGGTCTATATAGTTTTCCTTAAGATAATTGTTTCTCTGTAAAAGGATTTTTTTATAGTTTCCGAGATTATCATAGTAGGAGGGACTTATCTGACATAGCTCTCTGTCTATGAATTTTCGCCTTCTTTCAGGCTCATCCTTTACTATCTTTAAATCCTCCGGAGAAAATATGACGATATGGAGATTTTCCAAAAGCTCGGAGGTTTTTCTTATCTTTACACCGTCAAGCTTTATATATTTTTTAGAATCCCTTCCCGACAATATTTCCACCGTATTTTCAAAATCTTTTTTTACTATTTCAGTGTATACTCTCGAAAAATCCCTGTCGAATTTAACCAGCTCATTATATTTATTCGTCCTGAAGGATCTTCCTATGGATGTAAAATATATGGCCTCCAAAAGGTTTGTTTTCCCCTGAGCGTTATCTCCGACGAAAATATTTACCTTTTCATTGAAATCCAATTCCAGATCATCATAATTTCGGAAATTTTTAAGTTTTATTTTCTTTACATACATAAATCTAATTGTTTGTAATCCTTACGGGAAGCACCAGATATTCATAGTGATTTCCGTTTATAGGCCTTATAAGGCAAGGGCTTACACTGTTGTTGAATAACAGACTTATTTCTTCATCATCTATAGCCTTAAGGGCATCTATTATATATTTTGAGTTAAAGCCTATTACGAGATCATCTCCGAATTTTGAAATTATAACATTTTCCTTAACATTTCCTTCTTCGGATTTGGATGTTATCTCTATGTTATTTTCTACTATATCGAATTTTACAAGGTTATTCTTTCCAACCTTTGCTAAAAGAGAAGCTCTCTCTATAGATTCCAAAAGATCTGATTTATTCACTATAACCTTTATCTTGCTTTCGGAAGGAAGAATTTCATTATATTTTATAAATTCCCCGTCCAAAAGTCTGAGTACAACCTTTATATCTTCTATTACAAAGGTTACTCTCTTATCGTTTATATACATATCCACAGTCTTTTCTTCTGTTTCCGACTCGGATATTATCTTTCCTATTTCAGAGATAATTTTAGCCGGTATGATAACCTTTTTTTCTGTGGAATTCTTTATGCCTTCACGGGCTATGGCCATTCTAAAGCCGTCCAGAGAAACCATATTGAGAGATTCTTCCGTCATTTCCAGGAGAACACCTGTAATAACACCCCTCGATTCATCTATGGAAGCTGCAAAGGATGTCTTCTTAATCATATCCTTAAGGATTTCCTTATCGAATACTACCTTTTCCCTTTCTTCTTCACTTAAGGAAAGCTTTGGAAATTCATCGGAGGATGAGCCTACGATGTTGAATTGAGAATTTGAGCAGCTTATCATAACATTATTGTCCTGATTTTCTACCAAAATATTTTCATTGGGAAGCTTTCTTATTATGTCGCCGAAAAGCTTGGCTTGAACCACTATTTCTCCCGGTTGAAAATCTTCTACCTGGAAAGTTTTCTCTATGGTTAAATCTAAATCTGAAGCGGACATGGTAAGTAGACCATTTTCATCAACCTTTAATAAAATTCCTTTAAGTATGGGAATTGTAGTTCTGGATGTAACCGCTTTTGATACTATATTAAGGGCCTTTGATAATATCTGCTGCTTGCAAGAAAATTTCATTTTTTAACCTCCGCTTTTTATCAATCTTTTATTTTTTTTGTAGTAATAGTAGTAGTAGGGGCTGTGGAATCTGTGGATAACTTTTAGGAGTATTATAATTACTCAAAAATTTATTCTTTTTAACCTGTGGATAAGTCTGAAAATTTATCCTAACAGCTTATAGTAAAAATTTAATAAGCTACTCCTTTATTTCTCTTTTAAGATTTTCTATAACCTCACTTAAGCCCTCTTCGTTTTTTATGTCCTCTTCTATTTTTTCACAGGCATATTTAACGGTGGTATGGTGTTTGCCTCCGAAATATTTTCCTATCTGAGGTAGTGAGCTGTCTGTCATTTCCCTTATGAGATACATGGCTATTTGCCTTGGAAATGCTATATTATTAGTCTTTTTATTAGATTCAAGTTCCGATAGTTTAATTCCGTATTTTTGGCACACGGCCTTTTTTATTCTTTCCGGAGTGACGGATAATTCGCCACTGTTCGATATTATATTTTTTAAAACACGCTTTGCCATAGCCTTATCCGGCTTATCACCTACCAGGACGGACAGAGAAACGGTACTGTTAAAGGCACCCTCCATTTCCCTCACATTATCCTTTATCTTTTCGGCTATGGTTACGATTACCTCTTCCAGATCCTTATCCATATTTATTTTCATATTTTTAGCCATCCGCTCTAAAATAGCTACTCTCGTTTCATAGTCCGGCGGCTGAATATCGGCTATAAGGTTCCAGTTAAATCGAGATCTAAGCCTTTCATTGAGATTTACCAATTTATTGGGAGCTCTGTCGCTGGAAATTATGATCTGCTTGTTTTCACCGTAAAGGGTGTTAAAGGTGTGGAAAAATTCTTCCTGTGTACTTTCTTTATTCTCTATAAATTGAATATCATCTATTATGAGTACGTCAACTTTTCTGTATTTTGACTTAAACTCATTTATCTTTCTTTCTCCTAAGGCTCTTATAAGCTCCGTGGTAAAGGTTTCGCTGTCGGTATAAAGCACATTGAGCTTAGGATTGTTTTTTAGAATATGTATTCCTATAGCCTGTATTAAATGAGTTTTTCCCAAGCCGGAGCCTCCGTATATAAAAAGAGGATTATATGCATCCGAAGGAGATTCGGCTACGGCCAAAGCAGCTGCATGGGCATATTTATTGCTGTTTCCGACTACGAAGTTTTCGAAGGAATGCTTGGGATTAAGCATATTTTCCTTATCCAGCTTCTTTTCCACATGCTTCTTTTTGGAATTTAAAATCTCAGGCTCAGAAGCTTCCCCTGAATTTGAAAGTTCTTCAGCCTCCTTTATGACAACACGAAAATCACCTTCCAAAACTATTTTGAAGGCTTCCTCCAAGGAAGGGATATATCTGTTTTTTAAAACATTGATGATAATATCTTGGGAAACGCTGTTTTCAGGACGAACCTGAATATATGCTATATTCAGCTCCGTGTCGATTTTGGATATTTGAAGGGGGAGAAACCAGGTCTGAAAGCAGGTTTGAGTATTATTTTCCATCAAAATTTCCAAAACGGAATTCCAAATTCTTTCATAAGTGTTCATACAACCACATACCTTTTCTGTTTTATTAGCACATTTCATTGTATAACAAAAACGAAATGAAAACAAGTGAAAAAGCTGACAATGAAAATATGGGGATAAATATAGGTTTTTTAACCTGTCAAGGAGCATATAAACAACTAAATATAGTCAAAAAATCAAAAGTTTTCCTCAATTTTATCCACAAGTTGTGGATAAGTCTTTTTAATCAGCAGCTATACTAAAATATCGACACAGTCTTAACCAAGTGGTACAATGAACCTATATATAATTCTTTGTAATTAGGGGGAAATATGAGAGAATTTAGGGACGAGTCAAAACTCTACAATGGAAATTTGGCACTGGCATTGGCACCTGCCTTAACACCTAAGGGAATAGAAAAGGATCCGATTTTCTTTAAGGGCGATATTGTAAATCCTCTGATTTTTTCAAGAGGCTTAATTGTATTGTCGGATATAGTTTCCACAAGGTATTTCAATTATGTGCCTGTAGCCCTTAGAGATCCGGTTTTGTCGGCCCAAGGAAACATGCTTAGAGCCGAGTGCTTTTCCGCCTGTAATGGAGTTTATGCCAGACTGGATTTGTTTCAGGAGGGTTTATACGGAGATATTTCCTACGGTACTACCAATGTGGATATAGGTACAGAGCTTCGCAAGGCTCTCATAGATGTGAAACAGGGAGACAAGCTTAGGCTTAATATAGGAAATGAGGGTTTAGGTGCATTTCACAGCATCAAAGAAGAGGAAGGCTACTCTTCCGGCATAAAGTTTATCAGGCAGAGACCTGTGGAGATGCCGGACAGATGGATAAGAGCCCTGGGAAACTGTGCGGAAATTCATCGTGATATGGAGCTGATTTTCACCATAGAGGGCATGGGAGCGAAAAACTTTATAGCCACCCTGCCTCCCGTTACTGGGAAGGAACAGGCCGGCTGGCTCACCTATACTAAGAACGGTCTAAAGCTCATGCCGAGAGAATCAAAGGATAGCGTGTACATCAGCGGAATACACAGGCTAAGCAGCTTAAAAAGACTTATGAGCGATGTCCGCTCCATAGCCTTCTACGGACCTAAAGCAGGGGAAAAGGGTCCTGTTATGGTAGAAGTCAGAATGGACAATACTAATCTTACTCTGAGCTTAACGGCTAAAAGCTATCAGGGCTATTCGGGGGAAGGAGCTTTGCTGGAGTCCCTGTCAACCCTTGAAGCTGTGGAAAACTCCGACAGAATAAGTGAGCTCCTCTGCTTTGAATCTAAAATAGACAAGGAAGATATAAGCAAAAAATTAAGTCTTACAAAAGCTGAGACGGATTACGCCCTGGGATTGTTGGCGGTTTCCGGCAAATTAGGCTACGATGGGAATAAACAGGCATATTTTCACAGAGAGCTGCCCGATGAACCTGAAAGAGTTTTAAAGGATAATCCCAGATTGAAGGCGGCGAGAAATCTTTTGGAAAATACCGAATACATGGGAGAAAATCGCTGGTCTGTCAGGTCAAAGGACTCGGAATACAGAGTTTTCTACGACGGAAATGAAACCATAGAAAAGGCCAAGTGCACCTGCACCTGGTATCTGAAATACCAAAACAGCAGAGGCCCCTGTAAACATATTTTGGCGGCAAAGCTGAAATCGGAAGAAAAGTAGAGTTTTCTAAAAGAGTCGGATAAGGAGCCGGATTAAAGGAGGAAAAATGGCAAGTAAATTGGAAAAGGCCGTAGAAATATATAAGTCCTTAGGTTATGAGGAAAAGGATTTTGACCATATATTGGAATTGGGAATAGGCACCAAAGAAGAGCAGAAAATAGCCAAGGAAGGCTTAAAATCGGGGGAATGGACCGAGTTTAAGCAGCTTTCTCCCAACTCCTACGGCATTGTAAAGGTCATAGATGTGGATTTATCCAAGCTGGCCATCTTCGCCATAAGGGTGGGCGTGGATGCGGCAAGGGCTGCCAACATTTTGGGAAAAAGCGGCAAGGTTGCACTGGACGCCATTTCTCAGCGAGGAGAAAAATATGCCCTGGATTTCATAAGCAAGGCCTCCTCATCCCGCAGGCGTGCCTGGGAGCATTCATCCAGCGTCTACGGCATGCTTTGCGTAAACCTTGTTCACAATATGAATTTGGAAATCCCCCAATCCGTTGAATATATTAAGGATTGGGCGGTTCATGCCGGCGTCTCTATGGGGGTTTTAAAGGCAGACAGAGGCTATGATGAGGACTTTGCACCTTCAAGGGATGAGATAAAGAGAAGGTTTGGGGAGCACATCGAAGTGGGCATTTCTAACAATGCTCCCGCCACAGGCCCCTTTAGCGATGTATTTTTGGCAGGCCTTAAGGAAGGCCTCATAACGAAAAAGAAAGCTAAGGAATCAGCCTTTTTCGCCTTGGATATGGCCCTCAGACCGGGAGACAGAAAGGCGTGGATGGGCATCTTAAAGGAAATAGGCATAGATGAAGGAGATATTCTCTCTAAAGGCGAGGCCCTTATTCCACTCATAGCCTTAGGAGAGACTGCCGTAACGGAGACCTTTGCACCTGTGCTCATCGAAAAGGGAAGAGAAGATATTTTGCCGGATATTTTAATAGCTTCTACAGCGGGAAGTGCAAAGAAAATAAAGGAGCTGGTACTTAGGTCGGCCCTTAAGAGGGAAAGGCCTGAGTCCTGCCAAGCTTTAAGGGAATGGTTTTCTATGCTCAAAACTGATAAGGATAAAAACATAATAAAGCTGGCAGAAAAGGTAGAAAAAGCTTGGAATATAGAGACGGAGGAGGATGAAAATTCTCAGAAAAATGTTCATATTCAGGGTCTTTGGCAGGAAAGACCTCAGCTTAAAGGGGTTCCGAAATTTTCTTTAGAAGAGATTTCCTTTGAAGCCTTGACGGAGCTTGCAGCGGAGATTTCCAACAGGCAGGCGGAGGTTTCCGATTTGCTCTTTGAAAAGTTCCTGGCTTCCGTCAACAGGATGGCCTATGAAAATCCGGAGGAAACCAAGCTGAGCCTCATGGGGATAAAAATTGATGACCGAGATTTCTCCATATTGGGAAATTGGGCCAGAAACAAGGATATAGTCAACACTTTGGACGGATACAGCAGTTTTTGGGTTGAAGGCAGCGATGAAGTCAGAAGGAGAAATATAAGCGAACTGATGCACGCCCGTAATTTTAATATATGCAGCCATATTCAGGAAATCCCCTGTATCCTTTCTACACCCAGCTTTGAGGACCTGTCCATCACATTAAAGGATTTGACAGACAGGCTGTTAAAATACAAGGAAGAGAAGAAAACAAGTGTATTGGAGCCGGATCTGCAGCTGGCCCTTACAAGGCTGGATGTAAGCTCTGCCAATGAAGAGGACATCAGAAGGCTGAAGGATATTAAGCTGAGAGTGAAGATGCCCGACGGAGAAAGCCTACGTAAGGAGGATAACAGCCCCGTAGCTCTTGGGGATGTGGTGGCGGATTACTTGAAAGACCCCTATGTGGAGCCTGATTTTGACCCTGAAAGGAATTCCCTTTGGAGCGTGGATATAGAAATGCCCAAAAGCCTCCGCCATTTCCCTAACAGATTTTCATATAACAGAGATGCCTTGTTTTCCGTATTTCCTTTATGGGGAGATTTTGCCCTTACCTGTGTAAGGAGAGATACGGAGGTATATCACGGCCAGGGGCTCATATTGAAGCAGGTGGCAAAGAGGAGGGAACCCTTCCCCAAAGGGGCTCTCATGAACCTTTTGGCCATACATAGCTATTGGAGCGACGAAAACAGCGCTGACCTGATAGAAGCCACAAAGGAAGCTTGGGACAGAGGTTTGCTCGTAGAAGGAAGGGCCGATGCCAGATACTTGTCTTGGAGATGGAAGGAGTTTTCCAATTTAGCAAGGCTGGCAGATTCCATGGATCAGATAGCACGAGACGGAATGCTTTCTCTCCCCTGGCAGGCGGCTGACGACATAATCAGTGAATCTTTAAAAGCACCTCGAATGTTTTCCGGCACGGCGGAGTTGGCAAAATTCATAGAGAAATATCTGGATGAGGTTATCTTCGCTGTTGAAAAGGGCATAGCAAAACCGGAGGTTCTGGAGCTTAAGGGTATAAGGGGGCTGGCACAGAAAAAGGGAACTTCGGCTGCCGTGGAGACGGCAAAGGAGATTGTGGCTAAAACAGACAGCTCCGGCCTATTTAAAAAGTCTGTGGAGACAGGAAAAGCTAAAGGGAAAAAGGAGGAAAGAGAGCAGGCTATACCTGTTCCTGAAATCCCCTTTGATGATGTTTGGAAGAAACCTAAAGAAGCAAGGCCTATAATAGATGACGGCGTATCCCTTAGGGTTGAACCCTTCGAAAAGCAGGGAAGAAAGCTTCTCCTCTTTACATTGATGCTGCCTGATAAAAAGGACAGGGAATACAAGGTGCTTATCAACGGCTGGATATACGGTCTCGATAACGAAGGCCAGACCAGGGCTACGGAGGTGGCTATAGGTGAGGAGTTCCCCAAGGACGATCAAAAGGAGGTTTGGATTCACTGGAATACTGATGAAAAACGGATGGAGGTTTCCGATTTCCGAGATTGGAGAAACAATTCCAATGGCCCCCTCAAAGGAGAAGAAGCGCCTTTGTCCTCCTCTTTGCTGACTGTTATCATAGGCATGTTGGCTCAGGACGGCGATGCGATTTATTACGCATCCGGCACGGTGAAACGGAAGATAGGAACGGGCGAGATAGGGGCAGATATGATGAGGATGGCGGTAAAACAGCTGCTTTTCCATGAAGCTGTCAGCCCGGCCAAGCTGGTTCGCTTCCTTGAAAAAGAACCCGAGCTTTTACCTGTATGCTATGTAATGCTTACGGAATGTGTCCGCAAAGCCGGAGAACACACGGCTAAAGAGGGCCGACCGCCCCTATGGGTCAACAGAGTTCTGGATATCTGCATTTACCACGGATGTTACCTAAAGGAGGCTGCCGAAAGAGGCTTGATTTCCGGTGAAGAGGGGAAATGGCAAGGCCTTGAGGAAATCGCCGCCTGCAAAGCAAAATCCACAGCAGTGGAAAAGGCGAAAATATTTTCGGAGTTTATAAAAGAAAGCTGAGAAATAGTTTTTAGGAAAACAAATTATTGAGGAGGGATAATGGGATGATTAAAAAAGCATATTAGCGGCCCTGCTTCTTTGCACTTTATTGATATTTTGCGGACTAAGCAACCTGTCATGATATTTTCATTGACAAGGGCAGGGTATTAGCATATAATATTCAAGCGTATGTGCTTAGTGTAATTTAGATTAGCACAATAAATATTTGGAAAGGAGTCTTACTATGAAACAGACATATCAGCCTAAGAAAAGACAGAGAATGAAGGAACACGGCTTCAGAAAGAGAATGGCTACTAAGAACGGTAGAAATGTTTTGAAGAGAAGAAGAGCAAGAGGCAGAAAGCAGCTTACTGTTTAATTTCCTGTCGGTTTTAAGAAAGAAGCTAAAAATGCTTAAAGAGAATGTTTTAAGACGAAAAGAAGATTTTTCCTCCATTTATAATCGAGGAAAATCTGTTGGAGACAGATATGTGGTCCTGTTTTACAGGGAAAACGGTCTCGCCTATAACAGGACAGGATTTTTAGCGAGTAAAAAAGTCGGAAACAGTGTGAAGAGAAACAGAGCCCGCCGGCTTATGAAAGAGAGCTATCGCCATTTGGAGGGAACCCTCCCTTTGGGGTACGATTTTATCATAATCGCCAGAAACACTATTTCAGACAGAAAATGCGCAGAGGTTGAAAGATCTCTAAGATCTGCATTTAAGAGAACCGGGGTAGTAGAAAAACGATGAAAAGATTAATGATTTTGATGATAAGATTCTATCAGAGGTTTATTTCACCTTTATTTCCGCCAACCTGCCGGTTTTACCCTACCTGCTCCACTTATTTCATACAGGCTCTTGAAAAATACGGAGTTATAAAGGGTAGTTATTTAGGAATAAAACGAATTTCAAAGTGTCACCCCTGGCATAAGGGCGGTTATGACCCTTTGAAATAATGGAGGAAATTTAATGGGAATATTAGCAACGCCATTAGGATATTTGCTGACTATGCTTTACGGTGTTACAGCCAATTACGGTTTGGCAATCCTTTTCCTGACTTTAATCGTTATGCTTTGCCTGTATCCTTTTTATGCAAAGCAGATAAAGTCAACCCTTAAAATGGCGGAATTTCAGCCCAAGCAACAGGAAATTCAGCAAAAATACAAGGACGACCGTGCTTTGATGAATGAGAAGCTCATGGAGCTTTACCAAAAAGAAGGCGTTTCCATGTACGGCGGCTGCCTTCCTGCCATAGTCCAGATGATAGTGGTTATGGGACTGTTCTCCCTTTTGAGAAACCCTATGGCGCACATGACTTCGGACGGAATGCTCTATGCTATCCATGAATCCTTTCTTTGGATACCGGATTTAGCACAGCCCGATAAGTGGATTCTTCCTATTTTGGCAGCAGTGGCCACCTTCTTTTCATTCAGTAATTCACAGGCGACCCAGTCACCTATGAGCGGCCAGCAGGGAAAGATGATGACGGGAGCGATGAAGTTTTTCTTCCCTGTTATGATTCTTTGGATGGCCAGAAGCTATCCTGCAGGACTTGCCATATATTGGTTCGGCAGCCAGGTTATGAGAATTGTCTATAACGCAATATTTGCTCGCTGGAGAAAAAAGGCCGAAGCCGAAAAGGAAAAAGGAAAGAGAAAAAGAAAATAGTACCGTACAGTTAGTACATTGGAGGAAAAAATAAACATGGATTTTTCTGAGAAATGGGGAACGGATGTAGACACGGCTGTTAAATTAGCCCTGGAAGATCTGAAACTCTCCATAGATGAAGTAGATGTTGAAGTTCTCGAAGAACCTTCCCGCGGTTTTTTCGGAATAGGCTCTAAGCTGGCTTTAGTAAGAGTTTCCAAGAAAAAAGCGCCTAAAAAGGAAGAGAAGGTTTTCGAAAAGCCTCAGCAAAAAGCGGAAGCACCGGTCAAGGCGGAGGTTAAGACCGAGTCTGCACCTGCCTTTGAAAGAGGAGAGAGAACAGAGTCAACGAAAAGACCTAAAGAGAAAAAAGAAAGACCCGAAAGAAAGCCTAAGAGAGAGAGATTTTCTTTCGAAGATAATATGGAACCGGTCATAGAAAGAGTTCCCGAAGAACAGCTTACGCCCTGTGAAGACCATGTGGCCCTTCGCTTCTTGGAGGAAGTTACAAAGGAAATGGGATTGGAGCTGGATATCACCGCAAAGGCCGGTGGGGAAACCATCTATGTGGACATTCAGGGAAAAGACTCGGGAACCATAATAGGTAAGAGAGGACAGACCTTAGATGCTATCCAGTACCTTACCAGCTTGGTTGTAAACAAGGAAGAGGAAGGCTATACCAGAGTAGTGGTAGATGCCGAAAACTACAGACTTAAGAGAGAGAAAACTCTCGAAAGCCTGGCTCTCAGACTGGCCGGCAAGGTTGCCAGATCCAAGAGAAGCGTCAAGCTTGAGCCCATGAATCCCTATGAGAGAAAGGTGATTCATGCAACTCTTCAAAAGCACCCTCAGGTAGTTACCAGAAGTGAGGGTCAAGATCCATACAGAAGGGTCATAATAGAATTAAAGTAGTTTAATATTGATGGCCCGCTTTTTAGCGGGCTGTTTTGCTAAAGGAAGAATCATGAGAGAAGAAACCATAGCTGCCATAGCCACTCCTCCGGGAGAGGGAGGCATAGGTATAGTGAGAATAAGCGGAGACAGGGCCAAGGAGATTTTGGATAAAATTTTTGACGGAAAAGACAGGCTGGCTGTCAACAGACTGACCTACGGACATATCACAGATAATTTTACCGGAAAGCTCATCGACGAGGTCATGGCCGTATATATGAAAGCTCCTCACTCCTATACGGCAGAGGATGTGGCGGAAATACAGTGTCACGGCGGTATGATGTCCCTCAGAGAGATTTTGAACCTTACCTACAAAAACGGAGCAGTCCCCGCAGAACCGGGAGAGTTTACTAAGAGAGCCTTTTTAAACGGCCGTCTCGACCTTTCCCAGGCGGAAGCTGTCATAGACTTGATACGTGCAAAATCCCCCAAGAGCTTTAATGTGGCCTTAGACCAGCTGGAAGGTAAGTTTTCCCTGAAAATCAAAGAGCTGCGGGGAGAACTGGTGGAAAATCTGGTAAATCTGGCAGTGAATATCGACTATCCCGACGAGGATATAGAGGTAATGACCTATGAAAAGCTCATAGAGGGGCTGTCTCATGTAAGGGAAGGCATCAGCCAAATGTTGAAAACCGCCCATACAGGAAGGATTTTGCAGGAGGGCCTTAAGGTGTCCATCATAGGAAAGCCCAATGTGGGAAAATCCTCTCTTATGAACGCATTGCTTAAGGATACAAGAGCTATAGTCACGGAAATCCCCGGCACCACCAGAGATACTATCGAAGAGGCAATGACCATAAGAGGTATTCCCGTCAGGCTCATAGATACGGCTGGCATACGGGAGACCGAAGATATAATCGAGAAAATCGGTATAGAAAGGAGCAAAGAGGCTTTCAACAAGGCCGACATCGTAATTTTTATGGTGGACAACAACAGGGCCTTGGACGGAGAGGACTTTGAAATCCTTGAAAAGGTGGAAGATAGAACGGTTATAGCCATTATAAACAAGACAGATTTGGAAAGCAGGCTGGACAGACAGGCTTTGGAAAAGGCCATGGGAGGCGGTGTCATTTTAGAAATGTCCCTCTCCGAGGATAAGGGCGTTGAGCTTCTGGAGGAAGAAGTGGAAAAGCTGGTCTACGGAGGCAAGGTCAGAAGCGACGACAGTCTTATGGTGACAAACCTGAGACACGAAAGGCTTTTAATCGAAGCGGAGCATGCTCTGGAGGATGCCCTTGAAATGGCCAAGGCCTCAGAACCATTGGAACTGGTGGAGATAGATGTAAACAGAGCCTATGAGCTCTTAGGCTCCATCATCGGCGAGACAGTGGAGGAAAATATAATAGATGAGATTTTCGCCAGATTTTGTCTGGGAAAATAAGAGACTTTAAGAACATCGAGGTTTAGAATGAAGCATATATTCATGGACGAATACGATATAATCGTGGTAGGAGCAGGTCATGCAGGCTGTGAAGCCGCATTGGCCGCAGCGCGTATGGGGAAGAAGACCCTCATGTTTTCCATGAACCTGGAGGCTATCGCCATGATGGCCTGCAACCCATCCATAGGAGGCACCGGAAAGGGTCATCTGGTCAGAGAAATCGATGCCTTAGGCGGAGAGATGGGAAAGAACATAGATAAGACCTTCATACAGATGAAGATGCTGAACACGGCCAAAGGGCCGGCAGTTCATTCCCTGCGAGCACAGGCGGACAAGGAAAAGTACCACAGGGAGATGAAAAGGACCATTGAGGAGCAGGAAAATTTGGACATGCTCCAAGGTGAGGTGGTGGACCTTATGGTGGAGGAGGGAAAGGTATGCGGAGTCATAACCAAGACCCACACCGCCTACGGAGCAAAGGCTGTCATCTTGGCTACGGGAACCTTTTTAAGAGGAAAGATTTTCATAGGGGACAGCGCCTACTTTAGCGGCCCCAACGGTTTGGCACCCTCCATGGAGCTGGCGGAAAACCTGAAGGAAAAGGGAATGAAGATGCGCAGGTTCAAGACGGGAACTCCTGCTCGCTGCTTGGCGTCTACCCTCGACTATTCCAGAATGGAGCCCCAGGAGGGAGATAAAGAAGTGGTTCCCTTCTCCTTTTTAAATGACGAGATAGGAGAGAATAAGGCTCTCTGCTGGCTGACCTATACTAATGAGAGAACCCATGATGTCATAAGAAGGAACTTTCACCGGTCCGCCCTCTTCGGCGGACAAATTGAGGGTATCGGGCCCCGCTACTGCCCTTCCATAGAGGACAAGGTGAACAGATTTGCCGATAAGGAAAGACATCAGCTATTCATAGAGCCGGAGGGCTTGGATACGGAAGAAATGTATATACAGGGCATGTCCTCCAGCCTCCCTGAGGATGTGCAGAGAGATTTCTATAAGACTATTCCCGGACTTGAAAATCTTAAGATAGTCAGACCTGCCTATGCCATCGAGTATGACTGCATCGATCCTCAGGATTTAAAGCTGAGTTTGGAATACAGGCATATAGAAAACCTTTTCTGTGCCGGACAGTTTAACGGAAGCTCCGGCTATGAGGAGGCCGCTGCTCAGGGACTTATGGCGGGAATTAACGCCGTTCTCAAGATTTCCGGCAAAAATCCATTTGTTTTGGGAAGAGACGAGGCTTATATTGGCGTTCTGCTGGACGATTTAGTGACTAAAGGTACTAATGAACCTTACAGAATAATGACGTCCAGAGCGGAATATAGGCTCCTTCTCCGTCAGGACAACGCAGATTTGCGCCTTACCGAGAAGGCTTATGTACTGGGACTGGCCACGGAAGACAGATATAAAATATATACGGCGAAAAAAGAGGCTGTGGAAAAGGAAATCACGAGACTGAAAGAAAAGAGCTTTTCACCTAAGGAGATAAACGAGTTCCTTCTCAGCCATGGAACCTCCCCGGTGGAAGGGCGGATTACTATGGCCGAGCTTTTAAAGAGGCCCCAAATAAGCTATAAAGATACATCGGTAATAGACGATGAAATGAGACCTGCACTGGGATATCACGAGATAACTCAGCTGGAGGTTCAGATAAAATACGAGGGCTATATACAGAAGCAGCTCCAGCAGATAGCAAAATATAAGAAGCTGGAGGACAAGGCTTTACCACAGGATTTAGACTATGCTCAGGTTACGGGACTTAGAATCGAGGCCATGCAAAAGCTGAACAGGATAAAGCCGGAGTCCATGGGACAGGCATCCAGAATTTCAGGTGTCTCCCCTGCCGATATCAATGTGCTCACCGTCTATATGGAGAAAAAGAGAAGAGAAAAGCGAGATGGAAAAGATAGATCCTAAATTTGAAAAATATATGGAAGGTATATTGAGCTATAACGAGCACATAAACCTTACAGCCATAACCGACAGGGAAGAATTCATAGTGAAGCATTATCTGGACTCCCTTCTCTGTACCGACTTTCCCGAGTACGAGCAAGCAGAGAAAATTATAGATGTAGGCACGGGAGCGGGCTTTCCGGGAGTGCCTCTTGCCATCCGGTCTCCGGAGAAAAGCTTTGTTCTCATGGATTCCCTGAAAAAGAGGCTTAAGATAGTAGATGAGCTTTGCGGTGAGGCGGGTATTACTAATGTTACCACTCTCCACGGCAGGGCAGAGGACTTATCCCATGGTAAGGCTCACAGAGAAAAATACGATCTCTCCGTGTCCAGGGCTGTGGCCAGACTCTCCGTTTTAGCAGAGTACTGCCTACCCTTTATAAAAGTAGGAGGCTACCTGCTGGCCTACAAAGGTCCTGAGGCGGAGAAAGAGCTTAAGGAAGCCGAGAAGGCCATTGCCTTACTGGGAGGGAAAGGCGTTGCCATCCGAAAAGGAAAGCTGGAGGAATACGGCATAGATCACAATATAATAGTTATAGAGAAAATTTCTCCCACCCCTGCCAAGTATCCAAGAAAGGCGGGAACCCCTGCAAAAGAGCCACTTTAGCAAAATCTAAAAATCAAATTATCGAAGATGTTTCACGTGAAACATCTTTTTTTGTAAAGAAGTATAGAAAAAAAATCTATAATGATATATAATGTATCTATGTAAAGAACAGGAGGGAATATTGTGGGAAAAGCAATAGCAATTTTCAATCAAAAAGGTGGAGTAGGAAAGACCACAACTAACATAAATCTGGCAGCTTGTTTGGCTCTCAGGGGAAAGCGAGTACTCATACTGGACATAGACCCTCAGGGCAACACTACCAGCGGTATCGGAGTTTCCAAGAGGACCTTGAAGAACACCATATACAACATTCTCATAGACAAGGAATACGATCCGAGAAAGGCCATAACAAAGACTAAAATACCAAACTTGGATCTTATACCGGCCAGCGTAGACCTGGCAGGAGCCGAGGTGGAGCTGGTAGCCATAGAAGGCAGGGAAAGAGCCTTAAAGAAGGGCTTGGATAAGATAAAGGGTGATTATGACTACATCTTTATAGACTGTCCACCCTCACTGGGCCTTTTAACCATCAACTCGCTGACGGCTGTTGACAGTGTTTTAATACCCATACAATGCGAGTTCTATGCTTTGGAGGGAGTGAGCCAGCTGGTGAGCACCATCGAGCTGGTAAAGAAGAGCTTAAATCCAAATCTTGAAATACAGGGCGTAATTCTTAGCATGTTTGACGGCAGGACAAACCTGTCAGCTCAGGTAGTGCAAGAGGTTAAGAGATATTTCGGAGGCAAGGTATATGCTACCGTAATCCCCAGAAATGTGCGACTGGCAGAGGCTCCCAGCTATGGAATGCCTATTACGGAGTATGACCCTAAATCCAGAGGTGCGGAGGCATATATGGATTTTGCGGAAGAATTCTTGGATTTGGAGGAGAACTGATATGGCAGCAGTTAAAAAAGGAGGTCTGGGCAGGGGCTTGGATGCCCTCTTTGCTGACGGGGTGCTGTCCCAAGAAGTAAAGGCTGTTGAAAAAGCAGAAAAGAGCTTGCCCATACCGGAAGCGACGGACTCGGCAGAGCAGGTAAGGTATTTAGACATACACAGAATCCTACCCAACGCCAATCAACCCAGAAAAATCTTTGATGAGGCAAAAATTGAGGAGCTTTCCAACTCTATAATGGAGAACGGAATCATACAGCCAATCCTGGTGAGAAGAAAAGGCGAAAACTTTGAAATCGTTGCAGGAGAACGGAGATGGAGGGCAGCCATGAAGGCGGAGCTTTCCAAAGTGCCCTGCCTCATAAGAGAGCTGGACGATGAGCAGAACATGCTTGTGGCCATTATAGAGAACATGCAGAGGGAGGATTTAAACCCCTTGGAAGAAGCTGAAGGTCTAAACCAGATGCTTATAAACTTCGGTATGACCCAGGAGCAGATTTCAAAGAGTCTGGGAAAGAGCAGACCGTATATTACCAATGCTTTGAGACTTTTAAAGCTACCTGAATACATAAAGGAAGCCCTGGCTTCGGGACAGATTACCGCAGGCCATGGCAGGACATTGCTTTCTCTGGAGAATGAAGAGCTTAGGAAACAGCTCCTGCACAAGATTATAAAGGAAGGCCTTTCTGTTCGGGAAACGGAAAAACAGGTTGACTCTCTAGGGAAATCCAAGAAAAGACCGGCAAAGAGATCTAAAAACCCTGATTTGGCCAGAGTGGAGGGAGATCTTAAGGACGCCTTAGGAACTCGAGTAAACATAGTGCAGACGGGAAAGAAGGGTAAGATAGAAATCGAATTTTTCAGCAGAGATGAACTGGAAAGACTGGTAGAGATATTGAAATCCCTGTAATAAAAAGGGTGTTTCACGTGGAACGGAAGACAAGCAAACATATATAAGCAAAGAGAAAGTCACAGAAAAGATTTTCTCTTTTTTATTGCTTGAAAAACCTAATATTTCTCGTGAAATGGAAGCTTGAAAAATTTTCAGAATATTATATAATATAATTGGTTAAATATACAATCCTGCATTAACGCAGTAAAGCGAGAAAGTAAAAGAGAAAGAAAGCAATAAAGCAAGGAGGGAAAATATGAAAAGCAAGCAGAATAGAAGAAGGCTAAGCGTATTTATAATGGCGTTCTTCGTATTATTTTCTGTTTTCGGGCAGAGTGTAAATGTGTCCTTTGCCGGTGAAGGAGATTATACCTTCAACATTTCCGGCACAGGGGATTTAACCATAAGACCTGGGGCGGCCTTCAATTTTATCGGAGACGCCGGAGTGAGCTTCACCCCTGACAGCAGCCAATGGCAGGCTGGGGATGAGTTTCGTCTGGAGGTTACAGGTGTAGATAAGCCTATAGGAGGCACATACACCTATGCTGCGGGAGACACTTCCTTTACTCCCCAAGCAGCAGATAACGGGAAGACCTATACCGTCCATTATGAAATTAAGAAAAAGGTGGGAGGAGCTTGGGTTCCTTTAGATACACCGAAGACGGCGACAAAGGCCTTGAGGGTGTTTGCCACATCACAGATTTTGCCCATGCTTACAAGCGATGACGCTGAGGTTACCAATCTTGTCGTTGCTAAGATTGTTGACGGAGTCGGACCCTTTGATTCGGACAGCGCGGCAGGTAACGACAGCAGCTCCGACAACAGAATAGTGAGAACCTTTGATTCTGTTACCTACCAGGTAGGATACAACACAAAGGGCAAAACTGCCGGGGTTTCCTACAAGCAGGGATATATTAAATTTGAGTTCACTCTGCCCTTTCCCAAGGATGTAGCCACCTTTGATACTGCTTCCATGGGATGGATGACCGGAGATGCCGGGTACAAATGGACCTTGACGGAATCGGGAGGAGTTCAGACCTTGAAGGCCGCAAAGAAGCTGGAGTCTGAGGGTGAAAATGCCACGGCAATACCCGGCTCCGGAGATATACCCGTTCATATCAATGTATATTCGGCTAAGAACGGAGATAAGATCCAGCCTACCTTTAAAAGCTGGATGGACTACAGTTCTCAGGTTAAAACTGTTGTACCTGATGGGGTTACGGTTTCCGCAGCCCCCAGATACAATATAGAAATAAACAAGACAAATGATGTTTACATCGGTTCCATCAGTACTTTTGACTTTTCTACGGGAAATGAAAAGGCTATGGATAAGGATGCAGGAACCATATACGGAAAATTACAGGGCTATGGTATATCTCTGCAGCTCTATAACACTACAAAGGACAAAAAGCTGAAGGGTATAGAGCTTCCTCAGGGAGACATAACCTTTAAGCTTGATATGACATCCGTATATGAGCCGGCAGCAGGGGGAAGCCATGCTGTGGCCAATCCTAAGGTATGGTCCTTTGTCCCTGCCGTGGATGGAGTAAATCCGGGCCAAGACGGCAGAGATATATCTACCTACAGCAACTATACTTATGCCACTGTAGCGAGTGCTTTAAACAAATACAGCGGAGTTACTCCTACGACACCTTTTGCAGCTTCTCCCAAGACAGGAACCAATGCCAACTGGTATGGTGGAGGCTGGTCCATAAAGAAGCTTGCCGACGGTCGGTATGAGGTTACTGTAAAAGACTATAAGATAAACCCTAAATGGTTTCCTAATACATGGGGAGGAGTAGTTCCTCTTTCAGACCCGAGGTGGTTTGATCCGGCTTTAGGCGTTGCTAATATAGGGTCTTTCTCTGCAGGTTCACTTCTTATGGTAGTGCCCTTCGGAGGCTCAACAGGCCAGGAAGATCCCAACTATTACACCGCATTGTACGGCAATGGAAACATTAATACAAATGTGAAGGTTAGCGACATGACTGCCAAGAGCGTAAGCGGTCAGCCTTTGGTGGCTCAGACTGTAGCTACTGATGATGCCATAGGCCATAAGGTAGAGCTTACCATGAAGGGTGATTTTGGAAACAGAATTATGTATAACAGCCCGACTACAACTAATCTGGCCGGACTGGACAATCTGTATTCCGCAGGAAATATCCGCGACGGAGCTGATGCAGCTTCCATAAACTCCAAGCTTAGAATAAGATGGGGAGGCTTAAATGACCCTAAAGGAGACAGCAGCCAAGCCACCTTTGCAGCCAACTATCTTATGAAATTTGACGATGAAGCCTTGGACTTCGATCCTACGGAGCCTCCATTCGTACTTTCGGGAAATCACAGTGCCGGATACTCTCAGAAATTCCTTTATGCTGCTAAGCCTGACGGAAAGGGATGGACCGGTGATGACGAGATGAATGCTGCCAACGAAGAGAATTTAGTGTACTATCCTTCTCTGGCCAGCCTGAAGGCAGCTAATAAAGTGTGCGTAGGTGTTTTGGCAGAGGTAAGGAAAACCGATAATAAGCCGAAGTTTTCCCAGCAGCAAGACTACCGGCGCATGGTGGGAATGATAGTTAAAAATGACCCTTCCCTTGTTGGAAAAGTATATATGATTACAGAGGTTACAAACCTTTGGAGAGAGGCTGAGTACAAGGCGGTTTTAGCAGCCAACGGGGGAACCTTCCCCACAAGAGAAAACATGGCAGTAGGACAAACCGTAAATACTACCAATGCCACCAAGCCTTCAGTTTTCAACCATAGAGACTTAGGCTACTACAAGAAATATTCATATAATGCAAACGGGCCTGTGGAAGGCAGCAGAGGAGAGCCTCGTAGAGGAGACTCTCTATATATAGTAGGCTATCGTTCTGAAATTTCAAAGAAAGTGGTCCAGAAGGACGCTGACGGAAACGACAAGATAACCTTTGATTTAGACTTAAACCAATATGTGGTGGATTATCAGCTGGCCCTTTCCATGAAAATCGAAAAAGATGTAGTGATAACCAATCCCACTACAATATATGTTAAGGACACTCTTCCTAAGGGCTTGACCTATATTCCCGGATCGTCATATTACGATGGGACCTATACTCCCTCTACCAAGCCGGGACAGAGCGGTACGGTGACCGGTGGAACTGCTATAGCTCCAACGGTAACGGAGCAAAGTAACGGAACCACAGTTCTTACTTGGGAGATACCTAATGTTAGGGTGGAAGCAAATATACCTGATATATATTTTAAGGCACGTTTGAGTTCTACCGTAGCAACCAACGTAATACTTAAGAACACGGCTTCTATTGCTACGACAGAAGACAAGAGAGAGCAGAAGCCTGAAAACGGCAATATGAGCGAGGTTTCCATAAAGACCTCCAAGACAAGTGATATATCCCTTGTTAAAAAGGGAGAACAGGTTGTTTATGACTTGTCCGGCCCTATATCATATAACCTGGAATTCTATAACAACGGCGGCTCCGGAAAGACCAAGCAAGTGTTTATGGACACTATGCCGGCCAACGGACAGGGGGCTACCAACTATAGCGGTACTATCACCTTAGGTGCTTTACGCTTGACCGCGCCGGACGGAAAGACTCCGGCAGACTATGAAGCCTGGTACACTTTAGATGAAGGGGTTAAGGCCCTCAATTCATTCGACTTTACCTATGACGGTATCAGAAGCGGTTCGGAAAAGGGCATTACATGGACAAAGGCTACAATAGACGCTTCCGGAAATATTACCGGAATGACAGGAGCAAAGGTAACAGCCTTTGTAGTTTTGGGAGACCTTCCTGCTAAAAAGGTTTTGAAGCTGAAGGTAACCATCAATGCTGCGGGAAATAAGATCGGGGACATCTACGAAAACAGCATGTCCCTGGGAGCAGGCGTTACCTCAGGTATAGTGTTTGTTGTTGAAAGAAAGCTGACAGGAACACTTTGGGAAGATGAAAACTTTGACGGCAAGAAGGACAGCACTGAAAGAAAATTGGCAGGAGCTACGGTTACTCTCTACGACGGTGCAGGAAATGTAGTAAGTAATCTTAACGGAAATCCTTGCGTAACCACTACGGATACCACCGGGTCCTATGAATTTACAGCCTTGCCTGCGGGCACCTTCAAGGTAGTATTTACCGGCGGTGCAAGTATGGATTTAGGAGAATATATTCTGACGGAGAAGGATAATCCTGTGGCAGGAGATAGCCTGGATTCAGATGCAACTGCTGCAGGTTCCACTGCTGACGGAGCCTTTGTAAGCGGTGTTATCATGCCGGCTGCGGCCACTATCAAATCCAACCCCTACGTGCTGAGAAATGTAGATGCGGGCCTTGTAAGAAACAAAACCGTTAAAGAGTATGCCGATGACTCGGCTGCGGGAAAAGGCGGAAGTGCTGTTAAGGTCCATGACGAAATCACATATACCGTTGAATTCCTGAATGGGGACGGTACGCTTAAGGATGTCGTAATAGAAGATATGATGAGCAAGGGTCTCACATATAAGAACGGCAGCGCTAAGCTTTTCAAGGGAACGGAAGATGTAACCGCCACATATCTGGACGAACCTACGGATTCGGACCCGGATGCAGTAGCAAGCCATACCTTGAAATGGCAATTCAAAGAAAAAATAGGTAAAGGTAAATACTATCTAACCTACAAGGCAATGGTAATAGGAAAGGCCATGGAGGATATGGAAGTAACTAACACAGCTGTAGTCAAGATCCAAGGCCAGGCTGATGTTACTACAGATACCTTAAAGAATCCGGTTTCTCAGAAGGCATATCAGGATAATTCATGGGTTTCGAAAAAAGTCGGTAACGGAATGAAGATTCCTTATCAGGTAAGCTTTAACAATGTTAAGGCTGCTCCTCAGGCCGTAATCATTAAGGACACCATGTCCAAGGGTTTGGTATATCAGGGAGATGCAGCAGTTGTAAACTTAGACGGTACTGCTTTGGCAGCAACCTTGACTCACAGCGAAGTAAACAATTTGGACGGTTCCGTGACCCATACTTGGCAGATCGACAATGTTCCCCCAAATACCAAGGGAAAGATCGTATACAGCGGGGAAGTAACCTCTCCTGCCTATGGACCGGGGAAGGTAGAAAACAAGGCCACGGTAAAATACGGCAATGACAGCGAGGCTGCCTTGGAAAGCCTGATGAATCCGCTTGTTCCTGTTAAAAAGACTGTAACAGGAGCAGCCGGCGATCTGGACGGAAAGCTGGTCAGCCCCGATGAAGTATTGGAATACACCGTAACCTACGAAAAAGCTTCAACAGTTGAGGAAACCGTTACTATTAAAGATACTCTGCCTGAACATACGACCTATGTGGATGGTTCGGCAGACAATGGGGGCGTATATGATCCCGTTACAAGGACTGTAGAGTGGACACTGACCCTTCCGGCTGCTGCAGGAAGCCATCCTGTAAGCTTTAAGGTGAAGGTTGACCAGATAACTCAAGGAGCTGCCTTGGAAAATACCGCAACCATTACTGAGGGAGCCAATGTATATATTACCAATACCACTAAGAACCCTACACCTACAGGTGCTACAAAGGAAGTAAGAAGCGAAGGCGGCACAGCGAATATAGACGGTCAAACTGTCAGTGTAAATGATACCTTAACATATTTGATTACCTATCAGAATACACTGGGTCACGATACTACTGCCAAGATTTCAGACCTTATTCCCGAACATACCACCTATGTAGACGGATCGGCAGATATCAGCGGTGGAGTATACGATCCTGCAACCAAGACTGTAAAATGGGATTTGAATGTGAGTGACGGACAAAGCGTAACCGTAAGCTTCAAGGTGAAAATTGACGGAGGAGCCTACTATGCTAGGATAGAAAATCAAGGTATTGTGGACAACGGAGCTTCTACCGTTTATACAAACAAAACAGACAACCCTGTAGGAGGCCCACCATTACCGCCTACACCACCGGTACCGCCTACGCCACCCACACCACCTGTGCCACCGGTACCGCCCACACCGCCCACACCACCGGAACCTCAGAACCCCCCTGTAGACAAGCCGGAGGTACCTAAGCCGGAAAAACCTGAGCCACCTAAGACGGATAAGCCGGGAAGCCACGGAAAGGACACTCCTAAAACGGGAGATTCCAGCCAAATGCTCCTTTGGGCCGCCCTCATGGCAGGCTCTATGTTAGAGGCAGGAAGAAGAATGGCGAAAAAAGGCAAGAAATAAAAACACTCTTAGAGAAAGAGATATGAAAGATTAGAGGAAGGACACCTACAGAGGAAGCTTTGCAGGTGTCTTCTCTCTTTTTCTCGGGAAGATTTTTGGTCATTAAAGGCCAAACCACTACATCTTGTAGATGAAAAAGTATTGAAAGTATGATATAATTATCTGATTAAAATATTTTGAGTGACTGATCAAAGACTAAAAAAGACTAAAGACGGAGGAAAAGATGTCATTTAATATACCTATGCCGGCATGCATCATTAACAATCAGGGAAAGGTAATAAACGCCAACGAATACATCGGAGAGGTGTTCCTTTACGATGGGATTTTGGATGCAGATATTTTCACCCTGACGGGAGTGAAGTGCTCTGAGCTTTACGAGGCAGCAGAACAAGGGATAAGCACATTCCTCAAAAGGCCGGACAAAACCTTTAAGATGATTCCCTACAAGGAAAATCCGGAGGAAGATGCCGACCTGACTATTCTCTTTTCCGACATAACCTCCTTTGAAGACTTAAAACAGAGATATAACAGCGAAAAGCCCTGCATCGCCAAAATTCTATTGGATAATTATGACCAGCTTTTCGAGGCGGAAAGCACAGGATACAAGATGGGCCTTTCCTCTGACATAGATCAGATTATAAGGAGATGGGCTGCCAAGATAGACGGCTCCGTATCCATGCTGAAAAGCAGCAAATATATGGTTTGGTTTGAGCAGCAGTACCTGGAGAAGCTCAGCGAGGATAAATTTGAACTTTTAGATGAAGTGAGAAATCTGGAGACGGGAGCTGATTTCCCCGCCAGCCTCAGCATAGGCATAGGCGTAGGCGGCTCCACCATGGCTGAGACAGAGGAGTTTGCCGATGCTGCCATGGACTTGGCTTTGGGCCGAGGGGGAGACCAGGTTGTCATAAAGAAAAAGGCCAAGATAGAATACTACGGAGGTACTCTTCCCACACCGGAAAAGAGCAACAAAGGAAAGTCCAGAATAGTAGGGCACGCTCTTAAGCAGCTAATAGAACAATCAGGAAAGATTTTCGTAATGGGTCACAGATATGCGGATATGGACAGCTTCGGCGCAGCCCTTGGGGTTACCCGCCTCTGCATGATGTCGGAACGAGAGCCCTATATAGTTTTAGAGGATTATAACGAAACCCTCCATGCCATATATAAACAAGCAAGAACTTCAGAGGAGTACAATTTTATCTCCTGCGAAAAGGCCATCAGCCTGGTGGACGGAGACAGCCTCATAGTGGTGGTGGATACTCATCGCCCTAGCATGGTTCAATGCCCTCAGCTTTTGGAGAAAAGCGACAAGGTAGTCGTAATCGACCATCACAGAAAGGTGGAGGAATTCATCGAAAATCCAATGCTGGCTTATATGGAAAGCTACGCTTCCTCAGCATCGGAACTGGTTTCAGAGATTTTGGAATACATGGGCAGCAAGAAGCCTTTGGCAAAGATAGAGGCGGAGGCACTTTTGGCGGGAATAACGGTAGATACCAACGGCTTCGGAGTGAAGACGGGAGTAAGAACCTTTGAAGCGGCCGCTTGGCTCAGAAGACAGGGTGCAGACCCTACAGAGGTTAAGAGATTCTTCCAGGAAGACTTTGAAAATATAAAGGTTAGAGCCAAGGCCATAGCCGGAGCCCGGCTTTATGAAGAGTCAGGGGTGGTCATAGCCACCTGCCCTACTCTCAAAAAAGATGCTCAGCTCATCTGTGCGCAGGTAGCAGACAGACTTCTGACCATAAGAGGGGCAAAGGCCACCTTCGCCATAGGAAGAAACGGTGCCGAGGAGACGGTAATAAGTGCCAGATCCTTGGGAGATGTAAATGTACAGCTAATCATGGAAAAATTCGGAGGCGGAGGCCATCTCACCACTGCTGCGGCACAGGTAAAGATGTCCGTTGAGGACACCGTTGACGAAATTAAGAGAATATTGGAGGTTAAATGATATGAAAGTCATTTTATTACAGGACGTTAAAGGAACAGGAAAGGCAGGTCAGGTTGCCAATGTCAGCGACGGCTATGCCAGAAATATGCTCATTCCCAAAGGAATGGCCATGGAAGCTACAGACAAAAATGTAAAGGCCCTTGAAAAGAAAAAGGCCTTGGAGGAACAGAAAAGAGCAGAAGAAAAGGCTGAGGCTGTTGCTCTCAAGGAAAATCTGGAAAAGCTGAAGGTGGACATTAAGACCAAGGCAGGAGAAGGTGGCCGTGTATTCGGCTCCATCACTTCAAAGGACATAGCCGAAGCTTTGGAAGCACAGCATAAGATTGCTGTCGATAAGAAGAAAATCCAGCTGAACTCACCTATCAAGCAGACGGGAGAGTTTCAGGTGGAGATAAAGCTTTACACAGAGGTTGCGGCAAAATTAACCGTAGCGGTGGAAGCTGAGTAGGGAATAGATTGGAAAAGCGAGGAGCAGATTATGTTGGAAAGGATCCCCCCCCATAATTTAGAGGCGGAACGCTCTGTTTTAGGTGCAGCTATGCTGGACCGCAATACCCTCTTCGATATCTTGGAAGAGGTAAGGGCCGAAGATTTTTACAATGAAAGTCATAAGGAAATATTCACCGCTATATGGGAACTGTATAGGTCCAATACGGCAGTGGATATGCTCACCGTGTGCGAGGAGCTGAAAAAGCGGAAATCCTTGGAGATGGTGGGAGGCAGAGGCTATATTGCCGAGCTGACGGCTTTGGTGCCATCCTTGGCCAATGCGGTAGCCTATGCAAAGATAGTTTCGGAAAAAGCTATTTTGCGCCAAATGATAAGGACCTCCGAAGACATAACGGAGAAGGGCTACGCTGCCAAGATGGATGCCAGAGAAATTCTGGACTATGCGGAGAGCGGCATATTTAAGATTGCCGAAAAAAGGCAGAAAAATGACTATGCAAAAATACAAGATGTTCTCCTAACCAACATAAAAATCATAGATGAAGCTACACAAAACAAGGATAGAATAGTCGGGATACCCACAGGATTTAAGGAGCTGGACTTAAAAACCAGCGGCCTCCAAAGATCGGACCTGATAATAATAGCCGCAAGACCGGCTATGGGAAAGACTGCGCTGGCTCTGAATATCGCCCAGCAGACCGCCGTAAAGGCCGGCTCTTCCGTTATTATCTTCAGCTTGGAGATGGCAAAGGAGCAGCTGGGCCAGAGACTTTTATCCATGCAGGCTCGAGTTGAAATGCAAAAATTAAAGACCGGAGATGTGGACAGAAAGGACTGGGAACGAATCACATTGGCATTAGACGATTTGAACTCAACCAAGATTGTCATAGATGATACTCCGGGTATTTCCATTATGGAAATGAGAAATAAATGCCGCCGTCTGAAAGCAGAGCAGGGATTGGACTTAATCCTCATAGACTATCTTCAGCTTATGACCATGGAAGGCAAGACGGAAAGCAGACAGCAGGAAATCAGTGCCCTTTCCAGAAACCTTAAGCTGCTGGCCAGAGAGATGGACTGCCCTGTGGTGGTTCTGTCCCAGTTGTCCCGTGCCGTAGAGGCCCGCGGCGACCACAGACCTGTGCTTTCGGATTTAAGAGAGTCGGGCTCCATCGAGCAGGATGCTGATATTGTACTTTTCTTATATAGAGATGACTACTACAATCCCAACACGGAAAGGCCGGGAATTTGCGAAGTAAATATTGCAAAGCACCGAAGCGGCCCCACAGGAACCATAGAGCTGACATGGGTGTCCAGATACACCAAATTCAGCGATAAGGCCTTTTAAGGCTTTTAAAGACTGAAAGGCTTCTGAAAATCTACGGAGGGAACATGAATTTTACCCAGGAAAAGGTGAATCCGGAGCTTCTGACTACAGAAGTGGAAAATAAATTCATAAAGGAATACATGGCCATGGCTTCGGGAAACTGTGTCAAGGTGTATTTCTATTGCCTTTTTTTGGCCCAAAGCGGATTGAACCTGACTCTTGGGGAAGTGGCGGAAGCCCTAAGCCTGACCTTGGAAGAGGTTGAAGAGGCTCTTTTGTACTGGGAAGACAGAAAGCTGCTTAATCGAGGACCCGGCGGGGCTGAATTTGCCAGCCTGAGAAAGGGCGTAAGAGAAGAAGAAAAGAATTCTCATCTTTTAGAAGAAGATAATTTCCAAGGGGATAGGGATTTAAAAGAGCTTTTCTCCAAATTGGAAAACCTTTTGGGAAGGCTTTTGTCCGTCAAGGAGCTACAGGAAATAAATGAGTGGGTTTCAGACCTGAGAATCAAGCCTGAGCTCATAGAGGCCTGCTACGGATATTGCTATGATATGTGCAAGACCAATGTGGCCTATATTAAAAAAGTGCTTTTCCAATGGCATAAAGACGGCATTGAGACCGGCGAGCAGCTGAAACAGTACCTTCAGGATAAGGAAGACCGCCAGGGCTTATACAAGGAAATCCTCCGTGCTTTGGGCATGAACAGAGGTGCCACCCAGGTGGAGAAAGATATGATAGAAGGCTGGCTGGAGGTGGGCTTCAGCAGGGAGAGAATTTTGGAGGCCTGCGGTAAGGCGGGATTTAATACTGCCCCTAATCTGCGCTATGTAAACAAGGTGTTGGAAAACTGGCGCGAAGAGGCTAAGACCCAGGGCCGTGATATAAATCAAAGGGTTACGGTGACTCAGGCCATATTAAACAGATATTATGAGCACTTGGAAAAGGAAGCTATTTCCCAAGCTGAGGAGAGAAGGAAGCAGGTATACGGGCTTATACCCGGCATAAAGAAAATAGATGAAGATTTGAAGACTCTGGGCAGTAAAATATCGCGAGGTATCATAGGCGGTATGAGCCGAGAAGAGCTGGAAAAAGCTAAGAGAACCGTATTGGAGCTGGAGTCTGAAAGGGCTTTGCTTCTAACGGACCATGACTTCAGTATGGATTATACCGATATAGTTTATCGTTGCCAAAAGTGCAGGGATACAGGTGTCGATGAAGACGGACAAAGGTGCAGCTGTGCCGCAGAAAGGATAGGAGAAGCTGAAATATGGCAAAGGACAACATAATATTTAAAATACTGGCTATCCTTTGGGAAGTAGGCGCCAAGATCATATTTGCCGCGGATAGCTTTTTGGATAAAACAGAAGATTTCTTAAGAGATAAGGTAAAGCCGGTTCTCAAAGAGATCTGGAAGGAAATAGCCGAATTGGCTGATGCGGGCCTCATATTCATGCTGGACATAGGTGCAGCCATTGTAACTTGGTGGGACATTACGGCAGATATAATCGAGTGGTTTTTCATCAAGCTCTATGTCATGGCGGCCCGAGAGCTTCACGATATTTTCCTGCTCCTTGTAAAGTACAGGAAAAGCATTGTCAAGCATAGCATAATAGCTTTCGTAGTGGCCATGGCCTGTATAGGACTGTTCTCATCGGTAATAAACTATGAATACTCCTATAACGGTCGCCGCCTGGGAATTGTTGCAGAACAGCGAGATGTTTTGGAGATATTGGATCTTGTAAGCGAAGAATTATCTCAGGAATACGGCTCCAATATAACCATTGACCCTGAGACGGATATAACCTTCAGACCTGTTTTCTCCTATGGAAAGGATATAGATGATGCGGATACCGTACTTAAAAGGTTTACCTACATGGGTGATATACAGGTACAATCCACAGCCATCGTTGCCGACGGTGAAACCTTGGCCATAGTAGACAGCGAAAAGACAGCTAATGAAGTTCTCGATGAAATAAAGAAGATGTTCATCAAGAAGGATAAGACTAAATATGAATATGTAGGCTTTGTGGAGGATGTAAAGCTAAAACCTAAGAGCACCATATTGGCCAGAGTAAACAGTAAGGCCGCTGCCGTAAAAAAGATAAAGAGCGGTGGACAGAAAGAGCTGACCTATACCGTAAAGGGCGGAGATACCCTATACGGAATTTGCGAAAAGCTGGGAGTAAGCCTAGCTGAGCTGAAGGAAATGAATCCTCAAATAGACGACAATATCGTTTTACACGCAGGAGATAAGTTTGTAACTCAGAAGGAGGTGCCCCTCCTCAATGTAAAGACCATTGAAGTTTCCAGCTTTGCCGAAAGCGTGGACTACGAGGTTGTATACAAGGAATCCTCTAAATACTATAAGAACGATGAAGTAGTAAGTGTGGAAGGCTCCAAAGGAAAGGCTAAGGTTACTGCAAGGATAACCAAGGAAAACGGCAAAACCGTTAAAAAGGTAGTCCTTGAAAAGGAAATCATTCAGGAACCTGTGGATAAGGTTATCATCAAGGGAACGAGAAAGGCTCCTCCTAAACAGGGAACAGGTGCTTTCCAGCGCCCTGTAAATGTGGCCGTATACAGAGGCTACGGAATGAGATGGGGTCGTATGCATTACGGCTTGGATTATGCTGCACCTATAGGAACCCCTATCCATGCCGCAGACGGAGGAACCGTAGCAAAGGTAGGCTGGTCCGGTGCCTATGGAAATATCGTTAAGATAGACCATGGCGGCGGCTTTGTAACCTTGTACGCTCACTGCAGCAGAATGTATGTTTCTCCGGGAGATAAGGTCTTCAAAGGCCAGATCATCGGAGCTGTAGGAAATACGGGACGAAGCACGGGTCCTCACTGCCACTTCGAGATATTCAAAAACGGCAGCAACGTTAACCCGGCAGGCTATGTATAGAATTAAAAAAGGAAGATCCTCTTTTCGTAAAATATGGATAGGAGTATTTTCCGGTATATTCAGGATAGGATTTTGAGGGAAGGTCGGTGAATAGCTATGACAAAGAAAAAGAGGAATTATACCACGATTGCGGCTTTGGCGGTTATTTTGGCTGTGGTTCTCTACCTGATCTTTTCCGGGCTTAGAATAGTAAAGCTAAGTGCGGAAAAAAATGATGTGGCCGAAAAGAACCAATCTCTTTTGAGAGAAAAGGAAAATCTCACCACAGAGCTGGAAAGTATCCATTCAAAGGAGTACATAGAGCGACTGGCCCGTCGTGACCTTAGGCTGGTGAAGGGAAATGAACTTCTCTTTGTCCTTCCCGAGTTTACCAGCGAAGAAAAGGTCCCTGCCCAAGATGAAGAGGAAAAGCCCAAGGAAGAGAAGGCCGAAGATAAAAAGGCCGAATCCGACAAAGCTGAAACAGATAGCTAAGGAGAATAACGTGGCATAGGATTATGGAAAAACTGAGAATAAATGAGGCCATTGTAGTGGAGGGGAGAGACGACACGGCAGCAGTAAAGCAGGCCGCAGAGGCTCTCATAATAGAAACCCACGGCTTCGGCATAAAAAGGGAAACCTGGGCCCTTATGGAAAGAGCCTACGAGGAAAAGGGACTCATCGTATTTACGGACCCGGACTATTCCGGCGAGGAAATACGAAGGAAAATCCGTGAAAAATTCCCTGAGGCAAAGCATGCATATTTAAACCGAAGCAAGGCCACAAAAAAGGATGATATAGGTATAGAAAACGGCAAGCCGGAGGACATCGCCGAAGCATTGCTAAAGGCACATTGCGTATTTTCCCGGGGAGAAGCAGAGTTCAAGCCGGAGGATCTGGTAGAATTCGGACTTACGGGATTCCCGGACTCAAGGGATAAAAGGCAGCAGCTGGGTGATATATTGGGAATAGGCTATGGCAACGGCAAGGCCCTGCTTCAAAAGCTCAACAGCTTTAATATTTCAAGAGAGGATTTCTATGAGGCTTTACGCACCATCAACCATAAATCAAATAAAGGATAAGTACGGCTTCAACCTGACAAAGAGCTTGGGGCAGAATTTCCTTACGGATAAAAACATAGTGGATGCCATTATAGAAGCGGCAGACATAGGCAAGGAGGACCTGGTTCTGGAAATAGGTCCCGGCATAGGGGTAATAACCTATGAAGCGGCTCAAGCTGCGGATAAAGTCATAGCCGTGGAGATAGATAAGAGCCTGATACCCATACTACGAGAAACTCTGGGAGAATGCTCCAACGTAGAAGTGGTAAATCAGGATATTTTGAAAACCGATGTGAAGGCTTTAATAGGCCCTAAAAAAGCCGACAGGGTGAAGATAATAGGAAATCTTCCCTACTACATTACCACCCCCATAATTATGAAGCTCTTAGAGGAAGGGGTTCCTGCCAAGAGCATTACCGTAATGATACAAAAAGAGGTGGCAGACAGAATCAAGGCCAAGCCCGGTGGCAAGGACTATGGTGCTTTGTCTGTGGCTGTGCAGTACTACTGCCGCATCTCGGGAGTTGTAAATGTACCCAAGGAGGTCTTTGTGCCTCGTCCCAAGGTGGATTCTACCGTGCTCAATCTGGAGCTTAGAGAGGAGAAGCCTGTAGAGCTTTTAGATAAAGATATATTCTTCGCCTGTGTTAAGGCGGGCTTTGCTCAGCGGAGAAAGACCTTTGGGAATTCCCTGACGGGGGTTAAGGGAATGGACAAGGAAAAGGCCAAAGAGGCCTTGGAACTGGCAGGGATAGACCCCAAGAGGAGGGCAGAGACCCTTTCCCTTGAGGAATTCGCCCGGCTGGCCAATCAGGTATTTCGGATGGTAAAATGAGATTGTGAACAAGAAAGGCTTTTGAATGGAACGATTTGATAAGTTTGAAAAATTAGATATAAAGATAGATGAGACAATCCACCAAGTGGAGACCATGGATAAGCGAAAGTTTTACCGAAACAGTTTTGTGGCGGCTTTTGGCTTAGCCATAATTTTGAACCTTATAATTGAAACTCTCGGAAGATTTTCCACCACATCAATTTGGGGCGGATTAGCCTTTATAGTCAAGGATCCCATCGTATTTTTCTATAATGTGATGATCCTCTTTTCCATGCTTTTGATAGCTTCCGTCTTTAGGCGGCGGCTCTTCGTTTTTCTGCTTATTTCCCTGTTTTGGGTCATAATAGGCGTGGCTAACGGGGTAGTATTGACCCAGAGAATGACACCTTTTACCGTAAAGGACCTGAGCGTTCTTGATGATGGCATAACCATTGTAACCAACTATATGAAGACCTGGGAGCTGGTTGTAGCCGGAGGCTCCGTCCTGCTGGCTTTGGCCGGAATAGTGGTTCTTTACCTTAAAGGACCTAAAAAGGAAAAGGTTAAATGGAAGAGAAACTTGGCAGCTTGGGTAATTGTAGTTGCCCTAACCTTCGGCAGCACATCCTTCCTGCTCAACGTCCATAAAATAGAAAGCTTCTTTGGAAATCTGGCCTATGCCTACAGAGACTACGGAGTAGTTTACTGCTTCATAAACACTTGGCTCAACACGGGCATAAACAGGCCTGCAGGCTATAACGAGGAAATGGTAAAGGCCATATTTAATGAAGATGAGCTGGGTAAGGATAAGGCTATGCTGCCGGAAATTTCCGATGAGGACGAGAAATATCCCAACATCATATTCTTGCAGCTGGAGTCCTTTATAGACCCTACCAATGTGAAATATTTAAAGCTGTCTAAGGACCCTTGCCCCAACTTCAGAAAGCTGATGGAAAACTATTCGTCGGGAGCCTTGAATGTGCCTGCTTGCGGAGCGGGTACCGCCAATGTGGAATTTGAAGTTATGACGGGCCTGAGCGTAAAATTCTTCGGTCCGGGAGAATATCCATATAAGTCTATATTGACTGAAAAAACCGTGGAAAACATTGCCTATGACTTGAAGAATATAGGCTTCTCAGCCCACACCATACATAACCACCGTGCTGTGTTCTATAACAGAAACAAGGTCTTCAAAAATATGGGCTTTGATACCTTCACCAGCGTGGAATATATGCAGGATGTAGCCAAAACTCCAAATAACTGGGCAAAGGATAAGGTGCTGACGGAATGTATAACAGATGCTCTGAAATCCACCAAGTCCAGGGATGTTATATACACCATTTCTGTACAGGGTCATGGCAAATACCCTTCCGAGCAGAAGATAAAAAAGCCGGAAATAGAGGTTTTAGAGGCCCCTACTGAAGAGCTTAAGTGGAAATGGGAATATTTTTCCAACCAGGTTTATGAAATGGATGAATTCGTAGCCGATTTGATAGGCAAGCTGGAGGAATTGGGAGAGCCGGTGGTGCTCGTCATGTATGGAGACCACATCCCCGCCATCGATGTGAAGGAAGAGGACCTGAAAAGCAAGAATCTTTACGGCACCGAATATGTTGTTTGGGACAACATAGGCCTGGCAAAAGAAAAGGAAGAAATGTACGCTTATCAGTTGGCTTCGCACATTATGAAGAGGGTCGGAATCAAAACGGGAACCGTGTTTACCTATCAGCAGGATCACGGAAATAGCGAAACTTACTTGACAGACCTTAAGACTTTAGGGTACGATATGCTCTATGGAAAGGGATATATATACAACGAAAAGAGCCCTTTCCTGCCCAGCAAATTAAAGATGGGCGTAAAGGATATCAAGGTTCACGAAGTGGTCAAGGTAGGAGATAAATACTACATAAAGGGCCAAAACTTCACAGCCTACAGCAAGATTACCTTAAATGGAAAGACACTGAAGACCATATACCTGGGGCAGAACATCTTGGGCCTTTTGGAGGATGTTGACCCTGAAGAGGCTGTTAACATGAAGGTTAGCCAGATTGAGAACAAGAGCAAGGAAATCTTGAGCACTACGGAATAAACATGTTTTCCGGTGCTAAAGATAGATGCATAGGAGGAACTCATGGGAAAGACCATTGAGACAGAGAGACTTATATTATCTCCTTGGACCAATTCCGAGGAGGATGTGGCAGAACTGTTTGCCTATGCGAAAAATCCCAATGTGGGCCCTCACGCCGGCTGGGCTCCTCATAAAACCATAGAGGAGAGCAGGCGTATCGTGGAGGAAATCTTCCTCAAGGAAGAAAATGCCTGGGCCATAAGAGACAAGGCTACCGGAAAAATAATAGGAAGCATCAGTCTCTTTGAAGACACTGCCAGAGAAGGGGTAGCCTCCCGCGAGATAGGCTACAATCTGGCGGAAGAATGTTGGGGAAAGGGATATATGACAGAGGCCGCCAAGGCAGTCATAGAATTTGGATTCAGAGAAAAGGATTTGGTTATAATAGCGGTGAGGACTTCCGCCGTAAATATCAGATCCCAAAGAGTGGTAGAGAAATGTGGCTTTACCTACGAGGGGACCTTGAGAAAAACTTACAGGATATATGACGGAACAGACAGAGACAGCAGGTTTTACTCAATTCTGAGAGAGGAATGGGAAAAAACTTTATGATCAAAAGAATTTTAATGATGGCAACAGCCTTTGTACTTATTACTGCAATGGGACTATCCGGTTTTTCCGGCAGCTTTTATGCTCAGGGAGCCACAGCCTCCGAGGACTTGGAATCCCTTCAGATATACAAGGCGGTAGGGTATAAGGCCGGCGACTGCGTTCTTACGGCTAATGTTTACATGCTGAGGAGAGCGTCTATTTTAGCGGGTTCACTGGAATGGGATGAAATAACTAACACCACGCTGAGATCTACAGCCTGCACAAGCCCCTATGGCAGCAGCTTGAGGTACTCCTACACCTATAAAAAAGACGGACTTACCTTTAAGGTGATTCACGATGTGGTAACAGGAAGCGCCGGCAATAAGACTGCTCAGCTTAAGAAGCTTTTGGAAAAGCATCCGGAAGGCATTGTGGTTAGAGGAAGGGATGTCAGAGGCTACGGCCACGGCATTTTGATAACCGAATATAGGAACGGTACCTTCTATGCCGCCGATTCGGCCCAGAACAAGGGAGGTGCCAACAGAGGCATCCTAAAGATGAAGGAGACTACCGTACCAAGAGTATCATCCTTGGTGCATATATGGTACATAGATTCCATCAGCGGCAGCTCCAAGAGCGCTAAAACTCATCTGAAAAACAATAAGGATGCTGAGAAAGAGAATTTGGAGAATATAGCTGATAATCAAGGAAACGATGAAGCCGTAGAAAATGCCAATGAATACAGCGACGACTTAGGCAATGTCAATAAAGTCATCGCGCCAATCACGCCTGCTCCGGAGGATGAAGGCGATCTGGGCAGAGCAAAATAGAAAAATAAAAAGGCTGCACTTGAGAAGCTTTGAAAGGCTTTCGGTGCAGCTGTTTTATTGAGATTTAATCTTAAGGTCTGCAGGCAAAGGACTGAAGGAGAGAAATCTCCTTAGCCAAGGAGGTAAACTCTGTGGAGCTTATGGCTTGGAAGCCGTCGCACAAAGCCTCACAGGGGTTGTCGTGAACCTCTACCATTATTCCTTGGGCACCTATGACTGCCGCCGCCTTGGCCATGGGCACCACCAGGGAGCTTTTACCGGTAGCGTGGCTGGGATCCACTACCACCGGGAGATGGGTTTTCTCCCGAAGGAGGGGAACAAGGCTCAGATCCAGGGAAAAACGCGTTTCTCTTTCAAAGGAACGGGTTCCCCGCTCGCAAAGTATGACCTGTGGATTGCCGTAGGCCATAATGTATTCCGCCGCCAAGAGAAACTCCTCCAGGGTGGCTCCGAAAGAATGTTTTAAGAGAACAGGCTTGTTTGCTCGACCCAAGGCCTTTAAAAGAGAGAAATTCTGCATGTTCTTTGAACCTACCTGCAAAATATCCACATCGGAAAACATTTCCAGCTGTCCTTCATCCATGATTTCAGAAACCGTAGGCAGTCCCGTAAGCTCTTTGGCCTCTGACAGATACCTTAGACCTTCTTCACCTAAGCCCTGAAAGTCATAGGGCGAGGTGCGGGGCTTGAAGGCTCCTCCGCGAAGGATGGAAGCACCTGCCGCCTTGACGGCCCTGGCCGTTTCCAAAAGCTGGGCGCGGCTTTCTATGGTGCAAGGCCCTGCTATGAGTTTTATATTTTCATCGCCAAAGCATACCTCATGGGAATTCTTTCCGCCACAGAGGATTTTACTGTCCTCCGGGTGATTGATTCTTGATGCCAGCTTGTAGGCTTCTTCTTTATTAACAGTCATTAAACTACCTCTTATAAAATTTGCTCCGGATGAGCATACATCCATTATATCTAAAATTACGAAAAAAATCCACAGTGAAAAGGTAAAAATTGAGGGCGGCTTCGATAGACGGTCCATAAGGGAAAAATCCTTGCAATTTCCCAAGACATATAAGATAATGGAACATATATAAAAGGAGATTTTGCCATGAATAGGAAAAGAATTTTGGGATTATTGCTTGTTATGACTTTGCTGTTTACCTTTAACGGCTGCGGGAAAAAGGACGATGGGAAGCCCACCGGAGAAGGGGATAACAATCCGGGACAAGAGGAACAGGTAGGAGACGAGACCGGGAATGAGCCTTCTGCTACGGTAGAACAAAGCGGCAATTATACTAAGGGCTATGAATTTAATTTGACCATCAAGGATACATTCCCCATGGTTAAAGCTGTCGAAAAAACCGACTATAAGAATTTGGAGAAAAAAGAGTCCAAGGTATTGGCTATGATGGAAGCGGCCATAGGAGACGCCTTCGGTAGCGGCTTTCCTCTGGAAAGCGATTCGGATTTTACCTCCTCAGACGGTATAGATGAGCAGGTTTTCGTGGTCGGTATGGAAGATGACGATACGGAAAAGGCTCTCATGGAAG
>JBHADF010000048.1:0-12236 GCA_041854955.1 Anaerovoracaceae bacterium
CCAACTGAGGTAAAACCTACTAAAAGGTATGACAAAAATGGAAAAAAATGCAATTTATGACAGAGGAATCACACCATATGAAAAAATTAGCTGAATTGGCATGACGGGTTTTGTCCATTCTTTAGCCAAATGGCATAAAAGGTGATCTGTGGTGTGATTTTTGATTTTGGCATGGCTAGGGCTAAGATTTCTTTGTAATAAATCTTTCCGAAAAAGACTTGAAAAATTTTCAAAAAATGTGTTGACTATAACATCACGTAATAGTTTATACTTGTCATTGTTAGGAGGTATCTAAATGTTTTTGATTAAAAAAGTTAGTGAAATCAGTGGAGTATCGGTGCGCACTTTACACCACTATGATGAGATTGGTTTGCTTTCCCCTGAGAAGAATGAAAATGGATACAGATATTATTCGGAAGACGATATGTCTTTTTTGCAGATGATATTATTTTACAAGTATTTAGGTTTTTCTCTTAAGCAGATAAAAGAATTATTAAAACAGGAAGAAAGCGAGAGACTGGATCATCTAAAGAAACAGCTGGATTTAATGCAACAAGAAAAACAACGACTCTTAACGCTGATAAATACATTGGAAAAGACTATTGAGTCTCAGGAAAGGAGAGTTGCTATGCCAACGAAAGAAAAATTTAAAGGTTTTACATACCAATTCAATGAAAAGTATAAACAGGCTGCAATGGATATGTACGGAAAAGAGGTCATCGAAACAGCTGTTGAAAAACAAAAAGGAAAGGAGCAAGAGCTTACTGATGGATTCAATCAAATATTCTTTGCCTTTGCGGAAAACATGTCCCAAGGAGCAATTGCCACATCTAAAGGCAATATAGAGTTGGCGGAAAGACTGCATAAACATCTTTGCGAATACTGCTTTGACTGCAAAATAGATGTGTTTTCAAGCATAGGACGCGGCTATGTTCAGAACCCGGAATTTAAAAATAACTTGGACAAATTCGGAGAAGGAACAGCGCAGTATGTATGCGATGCTATACAGGCATATGTAAAAGAAGCAAAAAAATAAAAGAATGGTTATTATTTATGAAACAGTGAGCCAACCGAGTTCACTGTTTTGTATTTTGGCTTGAAGCCTATAAAAAAAGAAAAGCTCGGCACCATAGCCGAGGTTAGCTGCTTTGCTTTTTTGGCTGAACCCCTATGCTATGGGGGAAATCATACCAACAGAGGTAAAACCTGCTAAAAGGTACGACAAAAATGGAAGAAAATGTGATTTATGGCAGAGGAATCACACCAAATGGGAAAATTAGCTGAATTGGTATGACGGTTTTTGCCCATTCTTTAGCCAAAAGGCATAAAAGGTGATCTGTGGTGTGATTTCCAGCTTTAGGGCCTAAGGCTATGGCAGCTGTGGCAACGGGGCCGAAAATCCACTTTAAAGTGGTGCGTTTTCCGCCTTCAGGCGTCCTATGTGCTTTGCGTCAGCTCTGTTCAACTTAACCGCCTAATAAAACCCAAGCAAAAAGCTTGCTACCACAGGAATCGTAATTATGGAAATAAGGGTGGTAACGGCGATATATTTTGCGGCGGGCACCGGTGATTTTCCCAAGGAGCTTATAACCGGCGAAGTGGCTACGGCTACAGGGAAGCAGGCACCGAAGACAAGGCATACCTTTACTTCGTTAGGCACAGGAAGGGGATTTACGGCTAAAAAGGTCAAAAGGGGCATGGAGATCATCTTTACGACCGAAGCGATGATGAGCTTCAAGTCGCCTAAAAGCTCTTTGAAATTGGTCTCCCCCAGCTGCATACCTATGACAAGCATGGAGAGGGGCGTAGTTGCCGAGCCTATCATATCAACCCCGTCAAAAATCATAGAGGGTAGCTTCAGGCCGGCAAAAAGCATGAAGATGCCTACTAAGGATGAAATAGTGCCCATGTGGGAAAGGGAACTTATAACTTTCTTAAAAGAAAATTTTTCCCTGTGATCTCCGTGAGGGATTACCATAGGCCCGAAGGTGTAAAGATACAGGCTCAAAGCGATTTGATTTACGGCCATTAGGAAGAGGGCGCCCTTTCCGAAGATGGCCAAGGTTATGGGAAAGCCAATGAAGCCGTTATTTACAGAGCCGAAGGTGAAGGCATAGGTATGAATCTCGTCGGCCGGTGTTTTCAGCACATATTTAAATAAGGCAAAACCTATATAGTAGAAAACCAGCAGTATCACCAAGCCGCATCCCAATACCAACAGTGTGGAGTTGAGAGAATCGTCGGTAAGGGTTCTGGAGGTTATGGAAGCCAAAATCATACAGGGAACCGCCACCTTCATCAAAAGGGCCACGAAAAAATCGTTGCTCTCTTTGGGCATAACTCCCACCTTGTTGGCTATGAAGCCCACTCCGATGATCATAAAAATTGAAACTACTTTTTGTACTAATATCAACATAAAATATCTTTCCTACAACCTAAGCTACGGTTGGTTCTTCCGCAAAAATTCTAAAAAATACCATTACATTATACTGTGAAAAGTGTGGATTTTCAAGGCTATTTATAGTATAATATAAAATTGACTAATAGTACCGGGAAAGAAGGGTACGCCTATGAAAGGAGCAAACAAAGCATGGCATTGATTGAATTGGTTAATCTCTCCAAGTCCTATGACGGAGAGCTGGTGCTTGATGAATTTGACCTGAGCATAAAGGAAAATGAATTCATCACTTTGCTTGGACCTTCGGGTTGCGGCAAGACAACGACTTTGAGAATTTTAGGAGGCTTTGCAAAGCCGGATACGGGAAAGGTACTCTTCAAAGGAGAGGACATTACAGACCTACCCGCCAACAAGAGACAGATAAACACGGTTTTCCAGAAGTACGCCCTGTTCCCACACATGAACATTGCGGAAAATATAGCCTTCGGACTTAAAATTTCGGGAAAAACCCAGGACTATATAAATGATAAAATAAAATATGCACTGAAGCTGGTAAACTTAAGCGGCTACGAAAGCCGTTCCGTAAACAGCCTTTCCGGAGGACAGCAGCAGAGAATCGCCATAGCCAGAGCTATAGTAAACGAGCCCAGAGTTCTCCTTTTGGATGAACCCTTAGGTGCTCTTGACCTGAAGCTGAGACAGGAGATGCAGTACGAGCTCATACGCTTAAAGAATGAGCTGGGCATCACCTTCCTTTATGTTACCCACGACCAGGAGGAGGCTCTCACCATGAGCGACAAGGTGGTGGTTATGAACAGGGGCTATATCCAGCAGATGGGAACTCCCGAGCAGATTTACAACGAACCTGAAAACGCCTTCGTAGCCGACTTCATCGGAGACTCCAACATTGTGGACGGCATGATGATGGAGGACAGGGTAGTAAAGATATTTGACCATATTTTCCCCTGTATTGATGAAGGCTTCGGAAAGAATAAGCCGGTGGACGTGGTTATACGTCCCGAGGATATAGAGATAGGGAAGCCGGGTCAAGGCATAATCGATGGAGTGATAACTTCCAATGTATTCATAGGTGTTCACCATGAGATGTGCATAGAGGCCGGCGGCTTCGAGTGGGTTGCTCAAAACACAAAGAGCTACCCTGTAGGGACAGAGGTCAGCATATCTGTTGCCCCCGAAAACATTCAGATAATGAACAAGCCTCAGTCTGAGGACGAGGAGGCTATCTCCCTGGAAGAGGTTCTGGGAGAGGATGCGGAAACTGATGCATCCGGTGAACTTACCGAGTAGAGGAGAAAATAGATGAAAAAATTATTTTCCGCCCCCTTCATAATGTTCATAATTTGCGGAACTCTCGTGCCTATGGGGGTTATCGCCTATTATGGCCTTACGGACAGGTCGGGTGCCTTTACAATTAAAAATATTATGGCTGTGGCTACGGGAACCCACGGAGAGGCCTTGGGCCTTTCCCTACTTTTGTCCTTGGTAGCTACTGCAATCTGCCTTATTCTGGCCTTTCCTCTCGGTCTCATACTGAAGGAAAGCAAGCTGGGAAAAAGCGGCTTTATGATTTTTCTCTTTATCCTGCCTATGTGGATGAACTTCGTGCTCAGAACCATGGCATGGCAGGTTTTGCTGGAAAAAAACGGCCTTCTGGGCTGGATGGGTCTAATCAATACACCTACAGCTGTAGTTTTGGGCATGGTCTATGACTATCTGCCTTTTATGGTTCTGCCCATATACAACGCTTTGCTTAAGATAGACCCAAGCCTAATAGAGGCTGCCTACGACTTGGGAGCCGACTACAAGACTGTGCTGGGAAAGGTAATCGTACCTCTCAGCCTGCCGGGCATAGTTTCCGGGATCACTATGGTTTTCGTACCATCACTTACCACCTTTGCCATTTCCAACATGCTGGGCGGAGGGAAGGTAAACCTCATAGGAAATATCATCGAGCAGGAATTCACTTCCTCATCGAACTGGAACTTAGGCTCCGGCCTAAGCCTTGTTATGATGGTATTCATCGTAATTTCCATGGCTATTATGGAAAAATTTGATAAGAATAAGGAGGGCAATCTGATATGAAAAAATTCGGCAAGCTCTTCTACCTTGTAATTATAATGCTGTTCCTCTATCTGCCTATTTTGACCTTGATGGTATTGTCCTTCAACGGTTCAAAATCCATGGCATCCTGGCAGGGCTTTTCCTTGAAATGGTACAAGGAAATGTTTGCCACCGAGGAAATAATGAATGCTCTGGGGAACACCCTGACCATAGCTCTCTGGGCTTCGGTCATAGCCACCATAGTAGGCGTTTTGGCCTGTATAGGCCTCAATGCCATGAAGGAAAAGCCCAGAAGCTTTTATATGGGCATGAACAACATACCCTTGCTCAATGCTGACATCGTTACGGGTATATCCATCATGATGAGCTTTTTGCTCTTCAAGGTTTCACTGAACTACGGAACCGTGCTTTTTTCCCACATAACATTCTGCATACCCTATGTGATTCTCTCCGTAATGCCCAAGTTTAAGCAGCTGGAAAATCACACCTACGAGGCGGCTCTCGATTTAGGAGCTACCCCCGTGTATGCCTTTTTCAAGGTGGTGCTCCCGGACCTTATGCCCGGCATAATGTCCGGATTCCTGCTTTCCTTTACTATGTCAGTAGACGATTTCGTAATAACCCACTTTACCAGGGGTGCAGGCATAAACACCTTGTCAACCCTCATATACAGCCAGATAAAGGTAGGAATAAGACCCACACTTTTTGCCCTGTCGACTATTATATTTGTAACTGTATTCCTTGTACTGGTTGTGACAAATGTGATGAGCAAGCCTAAGGACTCGACAAAATATGCGGTTACAGGTTCAGGAGATAAGGCCGAATACAAATACACTTCGGGAATGTCCATGAAGAAGACCATAGCCATAGCCGCTGTACTTGTAGTAGCTATGCTGGTGGCCGTAAGATTTACGCCTACCACTCCGGGAGAAGTTACGGAAAAAGGTGTGGTCTACATATACAATTTCGGTGATTATATAGACCCGGCCATGGTGGATGAATTTGAAAAAGAAACGGGCTACACCGTAGTAATGGATTACTTCGACACCAACGAGGAAATGTATCCTGTTATTAAAAATGGAAGTGCACAGTATGATGTGATCTGCGCCTCGGATTATATGATAAACAAGATGATAACCCAGGAGCTGCTGTCACCCATAAACTTTGCAAATGTTCCCAATATAGTAAATCTCCAGGACAACATAATGAAAATTACGGAAGAGTTCGACCCGGGCATGACCTACGCTGTGCCTCACACCTGGGGAACCTACGGCATTATCTATAACACCACTATGATGGATAAGCCGCCTACAAGCTGGTCGGACCTGTGGGATAAGAAATATTCCGGAAAGATAGTGATGCCTAACTCCATCAGGGAAGCCAATATGATAGGAGCAAAGATCCTCGGCTATTCCATGAACACTACTTCTGAAAAGGAACTGGCAGAGATAACAAATCTCCTCATAGACCAGAAGCCTCTCGTCTACTCCTACGCCAACGACAGTGCAAGAGATTTGATGATAGGAAACTCGGCAGCCATGGCTGTGGTAACCTCGGGAGAAGTGCTCTATTGCCAGGGAGAAAATGAGGATTTGGACTTCATCATACCTAAAGAAGGAACGGAAGTATGGACCGACATGTGGGCTATTCCCGCAGCTGTTAAAAATAAGGCGGGAGCTGAGGCGTGGCTTAACTTCATGCTTTCGGAAAAGGCGGCCAGAGCCAATTTTGAATATTTGACCTATAGCATACCTAACAACACCATCGCGGATTTAATCGATACACCGGTGCTCAATCCGTCGGAGGAAATTTTAGCAAAAAGCGAGACGTTAAAAAATCTGGGAAGCCAGGTTGATGATATGTACTCCAAGTACTGGAAGAAATTCAAGTCGGAGTAAGTTAAAAAAGGGGGATAAAAATGAGAAAGAAGTTATTTATTGTTTTAGCCGTAATTCTGTCAATGGTGCTGAATACGCTCCAGGCAGTAGGCGCTACCAGCGTATCCAGGTACACGGGGAAAACCTATACTCACAATTCCAGATTCGATAGCTTTGTAAGGGTTGACGGCCTCGATGTATCAATCTATCAAAAGCAGATAGACTGGGAAAAGGCTAAGGCCGACGGCATAGATTTTGCCATCGTAAGGGTGGCAGGCAGAGGCTATGGTTCCGCCGGAAAGATGTACACAGATGACGTGTTCATAACCAATCTGAGAAATGCCAAGGCAGCAGGGGTGATGGTTGGCGTTTACTTTTTCTCTCAGGCAATAACGGAATTGGAAGCAAAAGCTGAAGCGGAATTTACAGCCAGAACCCTTGCAGCAGCAGGATATGGCCCTAAAGATTTGGATATGCCATTGTTTATGGACTATGAATTTTCCGGAGGCTCTGCAGGTCGTTTGACTAAGGCGAGATTGACTAAATCGGCGGCTACAAGGGTTGCTGCCGCTTTCTGCGAAGAAGTCATAAGATTGGGCTATAAACCGGGAATCTATGCAAATCTGAATTTCTTAAACAACACTATCGACGGAGCTACCCTGGGTAAGAAGTACCCTATATGGATAGCACAGTACTATACAACTTGTAACTACACTAATGATTATGTGTGGTGGCAGTATTCTTCCGGAGGAAAGGTTTCCGGAGTGAATCACAGCAACGATTGCAATTTCTGGTATATAGATCCTAACCCTCGTTCCACGGTGGGACAGAACACATCGGCCCCTGTGGAAACGGATCCCTTTACGGGAGCACCTATCATAGTGGAGGATACCGGTGGAATGACACCTGCCGTTCCTGCTGCTACCAAATCCTTGGTAGATGCTACGGCAAGCCTGACAGGAGGCGGAGCATACACCTATGATCAGGGCCGAAGCTTCACTCCCGGAGTTTCCGTAACCTATCAAGGCGTAACTCTCACAGAGGGGGTGGACTATAAGGTAAGATATGTGAACAACTCGGAAGCGGGAACTGCTCACGCCATGATTTTAGGCATGGGAGACTTTACCGACTATAAGCTGCTTCCTTTCACCGTTAAACCTAACAGCGATTTATCCGGCCTTAAGGCGGAAAACTTACAGGATAAAACCTATACAGGCTTTGAAGTTATGCCTACGGATTTGAAGATTACCGATGGCAGAGGAAAGGTCCTTCTTAAGAATCTGGACTACACATGGACATCGGGAAGTGCTGTAGATGCGGGAACTGCCAATATAAAGATAATCTTTACAGGCAACTATACTGGCACCAAGTCTATGAAATTTAACATTTTGCCGGGAAATCAGACCATAACGCTGCCTAAAACCTCAGCTGCGGTTACGGTAGGAAGCGCACCTTTTAACCTTAAGGCAACACCTAAATTCAATGCTAAATTAAAGTATAAGTCATCGGATACAAAGGTGGCCACCGTTTCATCAGACGGAACCGTTACACCTTTGGCGGCCGGAACTGCGGAAATAACCGTAACCTCAGACGCTACTTCCAATTTCTCCGAGGCCAAAGCCCTATTTAACCTGAAGGTTTCCGATAAGGCTGTAGTAGAGCCCGGTGAGCCGGGAGTGCAGACCGTAACCACCCGATATACAAAATATACCAGGAAGGCAGGAGACAAGTCCTTTAATCTGAAAGCTGCAACCAACGGTGACGGGGCTATTACCTATACATCTTCCGATGAAGCGATAGCAACGGTGGACAGCCTGGGTAATGTAACTCCTGTGGGACCGGGAACGGCTCAGATAACCGTTAAGGCCGCCGCAACAGACACCTACAAGGAAGGAATAAAAATTGTTACCCTTGTAGTTAAGACCGGAAATGAGCTTACGGACGATGAAAAGGCTCGTTTGGAAGAAGAAAGAAAGCGCCAAGAGGAGGCTGAGAAATTAGCCCAAGAGGAAGCAGAAAGAAACTTCCGAATCGCCGACGGTGTAAGGGCTACGGAAATCATAGACCTAAAAGCGACTCAGCTTACATCCAAGAAAATCAAGCTCAGTTGGAAAAAGTCAGCCTCCGGCTATGGTGTGGATTGCTATCAGGTTTGGAGATCCGTAAAGAAATCCTCCGGCTATGTGAAGATATACACCACATCAACAGGCACAAGACGCTACTATGCCAACAGCAAAGGCATCAAGCCCAACACCACCTATTGGTATAAAATCAGGGGTGTGAGAGAAGTCAACGGAGAAAATGTATATACACCTTTCACCAAGATTTCCATAAAGACTAAACCATAAGAAGATATACTTACAGAAAGGAAATAAATCCATGGATCATAAGAAACTGGCGGAGCTGCTGTTTTCACATATCGATAAAACTCCCCAATACTACGAGGAAAAATATCCGGACAGAGGCCTTCCGAAAGAGGCCAAGGTTACCAGACTGGGCCCCAGCCCTACAGGCTTTATCCATCTGGGAAATCTGTACGGAGCTTTCGTAGACGAGAGACTTGCCCACCAATCGGGAGGAAGGTTCTTCCTTAGAATAGAAGACACCGATGACAAGCGCCTTGTAGAGGGAGCGGTAGATATAATCATAAACTCTTTGAGATTCTTCGGCATAAACTTCGATGAAGGAGTGACAGCAGAGGGGGATATAGGTGCTTACGGCGACTATACCCAATCCCATAGAGGCGAGATATACCAATGCTTTGCCAAGGAGCTGGTAGCCCAAGGAAAGGCCTACCCCTGTTTCATGACAGAGGAAGAAATTGCAGAAATCAGAAAGCAACAGGAAGAGCTTAAGGAAAATCCGGGAATCTACGGAAAATGGGCCAAATCCAGAGAGCTTTCCATGGAGGAAATAGAGAAAAAAATTAGTGAAGGGCTCCCTTATGTGGTTCGACTGAAATCCGACGGTGATTTGACAAAACCTGGGGAGGAAATAAGAAGAATTGCCGTAGAGGATGCCATAAGGGGAACCTTGGATATGCCGGAAAACGACCAAGATACTGTAATCCTAAAGGCTACGGGTATACCTACGTACCATTTTGCCCATGTGGTGGATGATCACCTTATGAGAACCACCCATGTGGTAAGAGGGGCAGAATGGTTGCCGTCGTTGCCTATCCACATCGAACTCTTTGAGAAATTCGGTTGGGAGCCTCCTGTATATTGCCATACAGCTCAGCTTATGAAGCTGGATGAAGAGGGAAACAAACGGAAGCTTTCCAAGAGAGAGGACCCGGAGCTTTCCCTGGACTATTACAGGAACGAAGGCTATCATCCTGCTGCCGTAAGAGAGTATCTGCTGACTATCTTAAACTCCAACTTTGAGGAGTGGAGAATAGAAAATCCCGATGGGGACATAGATGACTTCCGGTTCACTACGGAAAAAATGTCCAACTCCGGTGCTCTTTTCGATTTGAACAAGCTGAAGGACATTTCCAAAGATGTTTTGCTGAAAATATCTGCATCGGACCTCTATGATTTCCTCAAGGCTTGGGCTGAGGAATTTAAAGCCCGGGATGAAAAGGTTCAGAGCATATTCAAAGACAGAGCATATCTGGAGAAGGTGCTGGATATAGGTAGGAGCGAGGCTAAGCCCAGAAAAGACCACATCTACGCCCTTCAGATGATAGAAAATATCAGCTATTTCTTCGATAATCTGTTTACTGTGGAAGAAGCTATGCCGGAGGAAGCGGCGTCAGATGTCAAGACCATAATAGGAAAATATATGGAGTCCTATGACCACTGCGATGACCAGAGCCTCTGGTTCGACAAGATAAGAGCCATCGCCGAAGAGCTGGGCTATGCAGCCAAGCCTAAGGACTATAAGAAAAATCCCGAAGCCTATAAAGGCCATGTGGGCCATGTGAGCACTGTTATCAGAGTTGCCCTCATGGGAAGGCAGCAGTCTCCCGATGTATGGGAAATCCAGCAGATACTGGGTGAAGAAAGAGTGCGTCAAAGATTGGAGAAATTTCTTTAAGGCAGGTTTTGGAAAGATTTTAACCCTTGCCTATTATAAAAAAACAGAGAGGTGGAATTAAATGCCGAGAATACTGAAGAAAATACCTAACTTCAAATTCCCTAAGTACAAGATGAAGAATATAGGGGATCTGGAAGAGCTTAAGGTGGATTACACAGAAGAAGATTACAAGAAGATTAAAGAAAGGCTTGAGGGACAAGGCGGAAAGAAAGGTCTATACCCGGGCACCGACTACAAGACCGTAAAGGAAATCTTTGACAGATCCACAGCTCTGTTCAGAGACAAGGAATTCATCTTGGAAATCTTCAACAAAAAGAAGGGCTATGAGGAAGTTTCCTACGGAAAATTCAGACGGGATGTGCTTAACTTCGGTACGGCCCTCATAAAGGTGTTAGGCCTTGAAAATGAGAGGATAATCATAATCGGAGAGACCACGTATCACTGGTATGTTTCCTATATGGCCATGCTTTTGGGCGTGGGTATAGCCGTTCCCGTAGATAAGGAGATACCGGAGCACGAGCTGGAAAATTTGGCGAAGCGTGCCAAGGCCACTGCCATAATCCATACAGGTAAAGAGAAGGATCTTGCCAAAAAGGTAGCCATGAAATGCGAAAACATAAAGTACTGCATTGAGATGAGATCTGCCGAGGAAATCCAGACGGTCAAGAGGGATCCGAAGAAGCTGGAAAACCCTGACGGACATGACAGATTCCAGACCGTAGGCCTTGAATTCCTTATTTCCGAGGGAGAGGTCTTCTGCGATATGGGCGATACATATTTGATGGATAAGGAAATAGATCCGGATGCTTTTGCCGTACTAATATTTACAAGCGGCACTACATCGGCCTCCAAGGGGGTTATGATTTCCAACCACAACTTGGCAGCCAACGTCAATGCGGTTACACCTTATGTGGCTCTCAAGCCGGAGGACAGGCTCTTTTCCGTGCTTCCCCTGCACCATACCTATGAATCCACCATCGGCTTCATATATCCTATGGCCATAGGTGCATCCGTAGCCGTTTGCCAGGGCCTTAAGCATATTGCCAATAATCTGCAGGAAAGCAAGCCAACGGCCATTATAGCCGTGCCTCTCCTCATAGAGGCTCTTCATAGGAAGATTACAGGAACCATAGAAAAATCAGGAAAAGCACCTTTGGTCAATGCCCTTATAAAGGTGACCAACACCATGCGAAACCTGGGTATAGATGTAAAGAAAAAGGTTTTCAAGGAGATATATAACAGCTTGGGAGGCCGAATCAGAATAATGGTATCCGCCGCCGCACCCATAGACAGAAAGGTGGGTAAATGGCTGGAGGACATCGGCATAATCTTCCTGCAAGGCTACGGCCTTACAGAGACGGCTCCCATAGCAGCATTGACTCCCGACTTTGACACCAGAGTGGGCTCGGCGGGGAAATCCGTAGTTGTGGATGAGATAAAGATCAATGCCCCTAACGAAAACGGTGAAGGCGAAATCTTCATCCGCGGCGAAACGGTCATGCTTGGATATTATGAAGATCCGGAGGCTACTGCCGCTGTCATGATAGACGGTTGGTTTAATTCCGGGGATATCGGTTATATGGATAAGGATGGGTTCATATACATAACGGGCCGGTCAAAAAATGTTATCGTAACCCAAAACGGCAAGAACATATATCCGGAGGAAATAGAGACCCTTCTAAGCCATGTGGAAGAAATAGCCGAGGTCATGGTCTACGGCAAGGAAATCACCGGAGACAAGGAGCTGACCGTCACCGCAAGGGTAATACCTAATTACGAGAGGATTGCCGAAATTTACGGAGAGGGCCAAGGGGAACTGTCCAAGGATGAAATCAAAA
>JBHADF010000049.1:0-7064 GCA_041854955.1 Anaerovoracaceae bacterium
ATCCGGCTTTTCCATCTGGCCTAAAAATTGTCTGGCGTAGGAGGAAAGGCTTTCCATGTAGCGCCTCTGTCCCTCCGCATATATGGTATCAAAGGCCAAGGAAGATTTTCCCGAACCGGAAAGACCTGTCAAAACCACCATCTTGTCTCGGGGGATTGACACATCTAAATTTTTCAGGTTATTTTCGTTGGCACCCTTTATTATTATTTCTTTTGACATAGTTCTCCTCGTATATTTTGCTTATTGCTTGCCTGTTACTGCAGTCTGACCTTGTACTCGAAAATCTGGTCTCTCAGCTGGGCTGCTCGCTCAAACTGCAAGTCGGCAGCCGCCTGCTTCATTTCCTTTTCCAGCTTCTTTATAAAATCTCCCAGCTCCTTCTTTGTCAGTTCCAGAGGAGATTTCCCCTGGTAGTATTCCATCTGGGCTTCCGCCACCTTGGTGGCTTCGATGACGGCACGCACTGATTTCTTCACGCTTTGAGGTGTGATTCCGTGGGCCTTGTTAAAGTCGTCCTGTATTTTACGCCTTCTGTCCGTCTCGTCTATGGCCGCCTTCATGGCCTTGGAAATGTTGTCGGCGTACATGATTACACGACCCTCCACATTTCGGGCTGCTCGGCCTACGGTCTGTATGAGAGAGGTTTCCGTACGGAGGAAGCCTTCCTTATCCGCATCTAAAATGGCTACAAGTGCAACCTCCGGAATGTCCAGACCCTCTCTCAGCAGGTTGATGCCCACCAAAACATCGAAAACTCCAAGCCTTAAATCCCTGAGGATTTCCAATCTTTCCAAGGTGTCGATGTCGGAATGAAGGTATCTCACCTTTATGTTGACCCCCTTGAGGTAGTCGGTGAGGGACTCGGCCATTTTCTTGGTAAGGGTTGTGACGAGCACCTTTTCTCCCCTTTCCGTGGTCTTTCTTATCTCTCCGATGAGATGGTCTATCTGGCCTTCCGTAGGCACCACTTGGATAGGCGGATCCAACAGCCCCGTAGGCCTGATTATCTGCTCGGCGCTGATGCCGCCGGAGACTTCTCGCTCATAGGCGGCAGGGGTGGCGCTGACAAAGATCACCTGATTTATCATATCGTCGAACTCCTCAAATTTAAGAGGTCGATTGTCTAATGCCGATGGGAGCCTGAAACCGTAGTCCACCAGAGAATTCTTTCTGGAAAGGTTCCCCGAATACATGGCGTGAAGCTGAGGCAGCATCACATGGGATTCGTCCAATATTATGAGAAAATCCTCAGGGAAATAGTCGATGAGAGTGTAGGGCTTTTCTCCTTCGGCAAAGCCGGCAAGATGGCGGGTGTAGTTTTCGATGCCCTTGCACATGCCGATTTCCCTCAGCATTTCCAAATCGTATCTGGTGCGTTGTTCTATCCTCTGGGCTTCAAGGAGCATGCCTCTGTCCTTAAACCAGCGGATTCTTTCCTCCAGCTCCTCGTCTATTCGCTTTATGGCCCGCTCCATGTTTTCCGGAGATGTAACATAGTGGGAAGCGGGGAAAATGGAGATGTGGTTTCTCATGCCGATGATTTCGCCTGTTACGGGATTTATCTCCTTCACTGCTTCGATTTCATCTCCGAATAGCTCCACTCTGACGGCGGAGTCGTTGCCGGCGGGATAAATGTCTATGACATCACCACGAACTCGGAAAGTGCCTCTTTCAAAGGCAAGGTCGTTTCTGCCGTACTGCAAATCCACCAGCTTTCGCAAAATCTCCTGTCTGGGCTTTTCCATTCCCGGCCTCAGGGAAAGCATCTGATTTACGTAGTCGTAGGGGGATCCCAAGCCGTAGATGCAGGAAACCGACGCCACGATGATGACATCTCGGCGCTCCGCCAAGGCCGCCGTGGCGCTGTGCCTCAGCTTTTCGATTTCTGCATTTATGTCGGAATCCTTTTCTATATATGTATCTGTGGAAGGCACATAGGCCTCCGGCTGATAGTAGTCGTAATAGGATACGAAGTACTCCACCGCGTTTTCCGGGAAGAACTCCTTAAACTCGCCGTGGAGCTGGGCTGCCAAGGTCTTGTTGTGGGAAATCACCAAGGTGGGCTTCTGCACCTTAGCTATGAGGTTGGCCATGGTGAAGGTCTTGCCGGAGCCGGTGACCCCCATGAGGGTCTGGTATTTCAGGCCGTCGTTGATGCCCTCAGCCAAGCGCTCAACAGCCTCCGGCTGGTCCCCCATCATCTCATATTCAGAATGTAAAACGAATTTTTCCATAGGCTTAAACCTTTCTCATTGCAAGCGTTTCTTGGATTTTAATTATACACCATTGGGAAGAAAAAGTACAGATGTTCTTTTTTTGTCGAAGTTGGCGGGGTTGGTGGTGGCTTACAGGCCTTCTGCCCGCCCGCTCGGAAAATGAGAGTTTATCTTTTTTGAGCGAAACCGAGAAAAAAGATAGAATTTTCAGCTGATTTCCAGCCAAATCAGGCTGAATCGAGGGGTTTTGAGGGTTTATAGCGACTTTTATGGCGATTTTTATAGCTATTTTCCCCATTTTTCTCAATTTAGATAAACTTTTGAAATTGGCCGTGAGTTTCCGGGGTGCACGTTGTTTCTCCCCCAAATTGGATAAATTATGTTTTTCCGCCCTGTTTTGCGGATTTTATATTGCGCAGGGCGGGGGGGTAGTGTTATTATACTGTCGAAGTCATTGGTACTTATGAAATTTTTAGGAGGCTACATAAATGGTAGAGATTTTTGAAACTATAATGCTGATATGCTTTGGTCTGTCATGGCCTATAAACGCCATGAAGTCCTACAAATCCAGAACCGCCAAGGGCAAGAGCGTGCTCTTTGAAGTGGCCATCCTTTTGGGATATTTTTCCGGTATTGCAGGAAAAATCGTAGGTGGCAACATCACCTATGTGCTGGGGCTGTATATTTTGAATACATGTATGGTGCTTCTTGACCTGGCTCTTGTCATGAGAAACATTCGTCTGGACAAGATTGCCGACGGCCAAGCCCAATAATTAAGTTCCCCCATCCGGCCTTCTCGGCCGGATTTTTTATTTTCCCTGACGAATAGGCTTCACGGCTTCGCAAAATATCCATGTCCTCTTCACAAAACCTGGGCAAGGAGGTATAATCAATGTTGACGGAAGTATGCCGCAGCGGAGCGCAGTTATTCGGCGGCCATGTTTGGATACTCCCAATTCCTCGAAAGGATATTTTATACCATGGAATATAAATCGTTTATCTGCAATACAAATGAAAAATATAAGGTTTTGGTGGGTGACGGCTTGCTGTCGGAGGTAGGGGCTTTGGCTTCTGAAACCGTAGGCGCAGGAAGAGCCCTCATAGTAACCGATGAAAATGTGGTCAAGCTCTACGCCGCCCCACTCAGGGAAAGCCTTTTACAGGCAGGCTACCGGGTGTCCAGCCTGTCCATTCCCCCAGGGGAAGCTTCCAAAGCGGAAGAAAACTATTTTAACATATTGAAATTGCTCACGCTGAAAGGATTTACCCGCCAGGACACCATCTTCGCCTTAGGCGGCGGTGTTGTTGGGGATTTGGCAGGCTTCGCCGCCTCCACCTACATGAGAGGCATACATCTGGTTCAGCTTCCTACTACCCTCATAGCCATGGCGGACTCCTCCATAGGAGGCAAGAACGGCATCGACTTTTGCGGCAACAAAAATTCTCTGGGCACCATTTATCAGCCCGACTTGGTGATTACCGATCCTCAGCTTTTGGAAACCCTGCCAGACGCAGAGACAGCTAGCGGCATGGCGGAAATAGTCAAATACGGCTTTATAGACCAGAGCTGCGGCAAGCTCTTGGCGGAAAAGGCCGGCATCCGAGATTTGCTGCCTGCTGCCATCCAGGCGAAAATCCGCTTAGTCGAAGCTGACGAGAAGGATAGGGGACAGCGCAAACTGCTCAATTTAGGTCACAGCTTCGGCCACTGTTTTGAAGCCCTCAGCGGTTACGCCATACCCCACGGGCAAGCGGTCGCTATGGGGCTGTCTCTCATGAGCAAAATTTCTTTGGCTGAGGGTAGCTTTACGGTAGAAGCCAATGCTTCCTTGCATGGATTTTTGAACAAATACAATTTACCCGACTACACCTTTTCCACTGCCCTTTTCTCAGCCGAGTCAATCCTGGAGCAACTTAAAAGGGATAAAAAATCCGACGGTGACGGCATAGATTTGATATTCCCCTTAGACTTGGGAAAATCCGCCATCATCCATAAGTCATGGTATGAGGTGGAGTCCCTTTTGAGAAAGGTTTGGAAATGATATGAAGGTTAAGATTATCAAGCCCTTACAGGGTGGTGAAATAGAAGCTCCAACCTCGAAATCTCATTTGCATAGAATTCTCATAGCATCGGCCCTCTCCGGCATCAGTTCCCCCCTGCCTGACGAGGGAAGATCCGAGGATATAGCAGCTACAGAAAGGTGCCTGGATGCTCTGATGTGCCAATGGGGAACCCCCCTTGAATCGCAACCACCATCGCCTAAGGGCAATGTGAAAACATTGCCCCTTTTGGACTGCGGTGACAGCGGCACTACTCTCAGGCTTCTCCTGCCTATAGCCGCGGCCTTGGGAAAAGAGGTTTTATTCAAGGGCTCTACTCAGCTTATGAGCAGACCTATGGAGCCTTTGATTCAGGCTGTCACAAATCACGGTTGCACCGTAAAGATGATAGATTCCACTACCCTCCACCTGGCAGGCCGGCTCACGGGTGGGGACTTTTCCTTACCGGGAGATGTGTCTTCTCAATACATCAGCGGTCTTTTAATGGGTCTGCCCCTCTTAGACTGCCCCTGCAAAATATGCCTGACCACCCCTCTTCAGTCTGCCCCTTATGTGGATATGACCTTGAATGTACTGGCAAAAGCCGGCATAAGCTGGGAAAGGCAAGGAGATGTTTTCTCCCTGTCCTGTGGACAACGCTATAGCCTCCCTCAAGCCGTAGTACCGGAGGGAGACTGGTCCAATGCCGCCTTTTGGCTGGCAGCCGGCGGATTTTCCAAGGAGGGAATACTCTGCCACGGTCTTTCTGCAGACTCTATTCAAGGGGATAAAAAAGTCCTGCAAGTCTTGGCGGCTGCAGGAGGTGAAATCGGACCGGGCGAGAATGGGATTTTTTCCGGCTTAGGGAATTTTCACGGCTTCAAATTCGATGCCGTTCAATACCCGGACATAGTACCTGCATTGGCGGCTGTAGCCGCTGTGGCTCGTGGAACTACAGAGATTTTCAACGCTGAAAGACTTAGATATAAGGAAAGCGACAGGATAAAGTCTATAGCGGATGTCATCAACGGCTTGGGTGGAAAGGCAGAGGAAATGACCGACGGTCTTTTAATCCATGGCGTGCCCCGGCTAAAAGGCGGCACCGTCTCTTCCCACGGCGACCATCGCATAGTCATGATGGCAGCTGTTTTGGCAATGAAATGCGAAAACCCGGCAATAATAGAAAATGCCGAGGCAGTGAACAAGTCCTACCCCGGCTTCTTTGCCGATTATAAAAATTTAGGCGGTGCGTTGGAATGGCTATAGACCCCGCGACCATCACTATGCGATTTTATCAAGGAAGTTTTCCAAACATTCTAATGCTACTCGCCTTCTTACATTGTCTTTTAAAGATATTTCATGCCATATAATTAGGCATATTTATAATTTAATCCACCTCAGAAAGTTAGGTTTCTTTTCAGATCAATCATTAAAAATCAAGCATCCCTCTATTGCATCCTTTGATTCTTGGCTCAAATTATTGAATACCGTGTCTGTAATATGTATCTTGATATCCTTTTTGCGCTTTTTATAATTGTCGAAAAATTCTTTCAAATTCATATCCTGAATATTAACAGGCAAATATATCTCTTTGATATGTGGTATATATCCCAAATTATATACCATGTCTAAGTTTTTCAATCTATCGCTTCGCAAATTTATCACTTCCAACCGGTAGCATCCATCAAAGCATGCCCTCCCAGCTTTTCAACATTTGTTCCACTTAAATTTACTGCCTTAATCTTCGTTGACTTGAAGCTCTCATCCGGTATGTATGTTATTTTGTTTCCGATTTCTACCTTTTCTAATTCATCGCACCCCGAAAAGCATTCAGGTCCAATCTTCTCCACATTTGACAAATCCACTTGTCTTATTAAAGGGTTATCCTTAAATCCGCCAATCTCTATGCTTGTCACGTCGGGATGTAACTTTTGTTCATATTGTGATTTTATGATATCCAGCTTGGCTTTGTTTTCCTGTGGATTGTATAAGTCTGAAGGTATATACTAAAAAGCGGCTCCCATATCCAAGTTCCAGTCGCTAAACAAAAATACAAAGGCTATTAAGCTTCTTTTCGTTCTGCTTAGCTTTTTTATGAATCCAAAATTGCGCCGGTCTATTTCTTCCTTATGTGGGGTAAGAATCTTTTTAATCAGGTCCCGCTTTTCTTGTTCTAATAAATCAATAAATATAACATTACTCATATTTTTTCTATTTCGCTTGTAATTCAATCCTATGAAATTACATCACTCTCAAACACGGCAAAAAGCGTAACAGCTATCAAGATAGTTTTTCAATCCTATGAAATTACATCACTCTCAAACTTTCACGATAGTTTTGAAGCCGGAATCAATGTTTTTCAATCCTATGAAATTACATCACTCTCAAACGGAAAATATGAAGAAAAGGTAGAGCCACGCGTTTTTCAATCCTATGAAATTACATCACTCTCAAACCAGGGAAAGAATGTATATAGAGATACCGATGTTTTTCAATCCTATGAAATTACATCACTCTCAAACAGGCTGAACAGGGCGTTTTTAATTCTCCGTGTTTTTCAATCCTATGAAATTACATCACTCTCAAACCTGTCAGCAAAGAATTCTGGTATCAGTACCGTTTTTCAATCCTATGAAATTACATCACTCTCAAACCTGGAGAACAACGCAACAATGACAAAAGCCGTTTTTCAATCCTATGAAATTACATCACTCTCAAACTTAGTAGGAAGGCTTAGACCTTCCTTTTTTGTTTTTCAATCCTATGAAATTACATCACTCTCAAACGGGTGCTATAGTATAACATCGA
>JBHADF010000050.1:0-10159 GCA_041854955.1 Anaerovoracaceae bacterium
CAGGTCATCAAATTCGTAAACCGCTTATCCGATACCATATATACCTTTGCAAGATTCTTGGAAAAGGACATTACAAAGGTAGACTTCGCAGGAATGGGAAAAGAGCGGTTAAGGTAGAAATAAACTTCAATTAAAAAACCAAAGGGGTAAAGATGAAAAAAGTATTAAGGATTTTTGCAGTGGGCATTTTGGCGATGGCACTGTTAACGGCCTGTGGCAATGGTGAAAACGAAGTAGAGAAAACTACGTTTGCCGGCAGTTATGATGGAGACTACATCACTATAACCCATGCCGCTGATACAGTTTCAAAGATTGTGATCGGCGGAGAAGAGTCTATAGATGAGATTTCTTTCAACAAAGGGGAGACTGTCGAAGACCGCTACAGAACTCGCAAAGGGATTTTAAGGAAGCTTGGTATTGATCTGGATTATGAAATCGGAACGGATTCGGTTTTTTCGGAATTTATAATCGATACATCCAGAGTCACAAAAGATACGATAGAACAGGTCTGGGGAAACGGTGTGTTTGTATATAACAGCGACGGAACCATGAGCTATTCCAAAACGGCGGAGAACTTGCAGGATAACGGCTATGAAAAGCAGTAATCCTTAAATACATCCTATACTGAAACTAAAATAAAGCCCTTTATCCGGATTTTGTCCAGATAAAGGGTTTTTAAAATTTTCAAATAACAGTACTGGCGGTTTCTTATCTGTAGCTTTGACCGATAACCTGAATATCCCCGCTGACAGAGCTTTCCCCATCCCACATATATATGCCTAATGTCAGGCCGCCGACGGGAGCATCCCATTTTTCGGAAACCTTGTCTTTCATTTTGGCAAGCATGTTGTCCAAATCTTCCCGAGTCATTATATCTGCATCCTTGGACATGCTGACGAAGTAAGTGCTGTCGGCTAATCTTTTAGTCATATCCGTTTCCATGGGATTAGTCGCATTTCCCTGCTCGGAAACGTAGAAGGAAAAACCTGAAAGATCAAAGCTTTCTCCCAGGATTACCTGAATCTCACGGGTCACATAGTCTGCACACCGAGCAGCGGCATAGGCATCGACGAGACCGATTTCGTTTACATTGGTTTTAAAGGTAATATCCGGGTTGGACTCGGAGGCCAGGGTGAAGTTAAATTCATGACGCTTATAGGAATATCCCGATTCCACCACGTTGAAAGCTTCGTTATAGAGCTCTTGGTAGTATTTGACCAGCTCCTTCTTTTCTTCCATACGCTGAAGAGGATTTCCGTTAAATCCTATATAGATGTAGGAAAGGAAGCAGATAGCTGCCACTAAGGCCACCCCTAACAGTATTAAAAACCCTTTAAGAAATCTTTTTTTCATAGAACCCCTCCCTATTTGCACACTTTATAGAAGAATTATAGCATATTTTATGGAAAATGAGAAAAAATTCTTGATTTATGCTGATAAAAAGGCCATTCTGTATATAGCAAAAAACGGGGTGTCCATGTAGAATTAAGAGAGCACATTGCCACCGTCCACGGAGATAGATTCTATATAAAAGGAGAGGGAAGAAGTAAGATGAGGAAGCGCATATTTGATTTTGTAGAGGTCACTGACGGAGATGATTTTTGGGGTAAAACCTATGATATATTTATGATAGGCGTTATCATATTGAGCCTTTTCCCCATTGCGTTAAAGAGCACTAAAGGAATCATTGGAGCCATAGACTTAGGAACCGCAATTATATTTATCATAGATTATATATTGAGACTGTCTACAGCTGATTATAAGCTTAAAAAGGGAGCGAAATCCTTTATGCTGTATCCCTTTACTCCCATGGCTGTCATCGACTTAATGGCAATACTGCCTTCTCTCATGCCTGTACACGGAGCCTTCAGGATGCTGAGAACCTTTAGGCTGCTTAGGGCACTGAGGGTGTTCAGAGTTTTTAAAGTTATGAGATATTCTAAAAGCATAACTATAATAATGAATGTCTTACGCAAACAGAGAGAAGCCTTAATCGCAGTTTGCTGTCTGGCGGTGGGATATATTTTAATATCCGCCTTGATAATGATAAGCATTGAGCCGGAAACCTTCGACACCTTCTTCGACGCCGTTTACTGGGCGACGGTTTCCCTGACAACTGTGGGTTATGGGGATATATACGCCGTTTCTACGGCGGGCAAGTTAATCACCATGATATCAGCCGTTTTCGGAGTAGCCATTGTGGCCTTGCCGGCAGGTATAGTGACAGCCGGCTACATGGAGGAAGTGAGAAACAAACAATCCTGTTAAATGCTTATTGACTTTATTGGCTAATGTTGTACAATATGGTATGTTTAACTTAGGGGGTTAGCTTTAACCTTAGAATAATGAGGAAAATTACAGTTGAAAAATAAATTCAGAATGCAGCCTATTCAGATACTGGCTATAGGCTTCGGCGTGATTATACTCCTGGGAGGGATTTTACTTTCCACGCCTTTGGTGACCGGAGACGGAAAGTCTGTAAATTTTATTGACGGCCTTTTTATCGCCACATCTTCAACCTGCGTAACCGGCCTGTCCTTGTTTGATATTTACAGTGAATACAATTTTTTGGGGCAGCTGGTAATGCTTTTGCTTATTCAGATAGGCGGCCTGGGCTTTATAGCCGTGGCCATGTCCTTTTCCAAGCTGGTAGGTAACAAGCTGAGTCTCTATCAAAGAACCCTCATGTCAGAATCCATAGGGGCGTTGAAATACGGCGGTCTCCAGAAGCTGATGAGACAGATGGTCATAGGTACCCTTACCATAGAAGCCATAGGAGCTGTCATCATAGCCCTAAGACTCATCCTGCAAAACATGCCTGTCGGAAAAGCTATATGGTTCGGTATCTTCCACAGCGTTTCGGCTTTTTGCAATGCAGGCTTTGACCTTATGGGCTACTACAAAGAGGGCTCATCCCTAATAACCTTTAACTCGGACCCGGTCATATTGATTACGATTATGACTTTGATAGTAGTTGGAGGCATAGGCTTTATCGTTTGGAACGATGTGGTAGAGAACGGACGCAATTTCAGAAAATATGCCCTTCACAGTAAAATCATGATTTCCTTTACGGCGGCTTTGATCCTCATAGGAGCTCTGCTCTTTTTCCTTATGGAAAACAACAACGCCTTCGGAAATATGAATGTGATGGACAAGATTACCAATTCATTTTTTGCTTCAATAACAGCCAGAACGGCAGGCTTTGCATCAGTAGACTATACGGAGGTTTCCAATGGAAGCCAAGCTCTGACTATGATTCTCATGCTGGTGGGAGCAGGTCCCGGCTCTACGGGAGGCGGTTTGAAAATCACCGTAGTAGCGGTTATATTTATGGGCATACAGGCAAACATACTGAACTACCGCGATTACAGCATATTTAAGAGAACAGTCCCTGAATCTATCAGGATGAGTGCCTTGAGCACGGCGGCAGCCTACATCATTCTCATGTTGACAGGCCTTTTCTTGCTAATAGTTTTAAACCCGACAATTCCCATAGCAGCCTTAATGTTTGAGGCCATTTCCGCCATAGGAACCGTGGGGCTGAGCTTGAACCTGACGCCTACATTTGGAGCCGCTTCAAAATTGATTTTGATCATATTGATGTATGCGGGGCGTGTAGGAAGCTTGTCCGTGGCCATGGCCATCGTGAGGAAAAAGCTGATTCCTAAAATCAGCTATCCGGAAGAAAAAATAACAGTATAGGAGAAAATAAATGAGATCTGTTTTAGTAATAGGCTTAGGCCATTTTGGCGAAAACCTGGCATTCACCTTCGAGCAGCAGGGCATACAGGTTATGGCGGTAGACGCCGATGAAGAAAGGGTGAACAAGGTTGCACCCTATGTTACGGCTGCTCAAATAGCCGACTGCAGAGAGGAGCTTTGCATAAAGGATTTGGACGTGTCCGGCTTTGATATCTGCTTCGTGGCTATAAGCAAGGATTTGGAAAGCGCTCTCGTCATAAGCACTCTTCTAAGGGAAAACGGAGCAAAGAAAATCGTGGCTAAGGTTCATAACCATATCCACAGAAAGCTGTTGCTCAACAACGGAGTTGACGATGTGGTTCATCCCGATAAGGATATGGCCATAAGAACTGCCATGAAATACAGCGCTTTGAAGGCCTTTGATTATGTGGAGCTCAGCGATAATTACGGTATATTTGAAATCGAGACACCGAAAAATTGGCTCAATAAAACTGTAAAGGATATATCTGTCAGAAAAAATTATAAGGTTAATATTATAGCCTATAAGGTCAACGGACAAATCATAAGCCTTGACAGAGAAGAGTATATCTTCAAGGAGAGCGACCACCTGATTCTGGCGGGAGATCGGCTTAATTTCAACAAACTTATAGAAAAGCAGCTATGATGAGCTGCTTTTTGGCATATCTGTGGTGTAGGCTATTTTATAACTCTTACGCGACTTCCAAATTCTTCCGGCTCCTTGTCGGCAGGCTCTTCAAGGATTCCTCCGAAGGGCATCTGGGATATGAGGGTGTACTCCTTGGGTATGTTGAACATCTCCTTGATTTTCTCATCTATGACAGGGTTGTAGTGCTGCAATGAAGCTCCGATTTTCATCTCGCTTAAGGCTGTCCAAAGGCTGAGCTGAAGCATGGCGTTGGCATGATTTGCCCAGACGGGGAAGTTGTCTGCGTAGGCGGGGAATTTATCCTGAACTCCCTTCACAATACTGCTGTCATAGAAGTAAAGGATAGTTCCGGCACCGTTTTTGAAAGAATCTATCTTCTCTCTGGGCACCTTCCCTTCGAATACATCGTATATGCCGTCCCACAGCTTATCGTGCTCCTCGTCGAAGAGAACTACCAGTCTGGAGCTCTTCATGTTAAAAGCATCCGGTACCAGCTCTACGATGGATTTTATCTCATTTTCTATCACTTCTTTAGATACGGGCAAATTTTTGCCTATGCTGTAACGGGTTCTTCTCATTTTTAATGAATCTTTAATTGACATTTCTTCTTTCCTTTCTGTTTAGGGCCTATTTCCGCTTAATTTTTTCATAATATTTAAAAATTCTTGCTGTTCTTGGGAAGTCAGAGTGCTGAAATGCTCCTTAAGCATTTCCTCGTTCAGAGGAGCCACCGTACCTATGAGAGCCTTTCCCTCTTCCGTCAGGCTGAGTATGGACTGGCGCCTGTCCTTTTGGTTGGAAAGCCGCTGCACCAGCCCCATTTTCACCAGGTTGTTGACTACCACGGGTATGGTTCCTGCTGTGCTAAGGGTTTTTTTCTGCACGCAGCCTACGGTCATATCACCTTTATTGTATAAAGCCTCCAAGACGCCGAACTGGGTCATGGTCAGGCCGTGGTCTGCGGCTATTTTCGCTGTTTTTCTGTCGATTTCCGCAACATTTCGATGCAGGCCGACGATTAGCTTTAAGGGTAACATGGGCTGAAACCTCCTCGATTACAATGATTATATATCTAATTAGATATTATCTATGTAGAGATAATATCACGAAAGAGAAGGCCTGTCAATATGCTTTTGCACATGCCACAGGCTTTAAATACCCCAATAGGGGTGGACTATACCAGGATAAAATGTTATAATTAAAGTCTGAAAAGCTTCAATCTTCAACAAAGATAAGGAATTGAAAATAGTTAAAAAACTTTGAAATGTTGCAAAAGCAACAGAAAAATTATGCTGCAGAAGCTATAATATAAGTAGATGAGCTCCTCGGATATATTTTAACTAAGAAAAGATTGGGGAAGCTGAAATAAATAAGACAAGACTTGATTACCGGAACTGAAGGTCAAATGACCATCTTTCGGTTTGTTGTGCTTTCAAACATGAAAATGCGATATGGAGAAATAAGTTATAGTGTAATAGTTATAAAGGGGAAGAGAAAGATGAAAAAGACGACGAGAAGAAAGCTGCAAACGGCATTGGCTATAGCCATATCTCTTTGTATGATTTTCTCGAATGTGGCAGTAGCCAATGTTTACAGCTACAATTCGGCATACGGGGATGTGACCGACTGTGCAGCAGCCAAAGAGAACATGGACGGAATTTCGGATGGAGATGAAACTCTTATACCGAATATAGAGCCTGAAGACTCGGAAACTGTGGACAAAGCCGGACCGGAGGATTTTCCTGAGCCGGAAGCGGTTCCTGAGGAAGACTCCTTGGGAGAAAATGTGGAAAAATCAGAGATGCTCGATGACGATAAAAGCTTGTCTGAGGATTTTGTGGAGCCTTTAGAGGGGGAAGACCCCCCCATTGCGGATATGGCCATAATGCTGAGAAGCATAATTTCTCCCATTGCACCTACCTACACATATATTTTCCGGGTGGAAGGTGCAGAGGTAGACAGACAGACCGTTAAGAACGGAGAATCATTGATAGAGCCCAAAACTCCCTCCAAGGGTGAGCATTACAGGTTCACCGGTTGGTATGTGGAAAATACCAAGGTGGATTTTTCCAAACCGGTAAATGTAGACGAAACAAAGGAACTTATTGCAACGGCAAAATTTGAACAGATATACTCTGTTTTCTTCATGGACGGCGCAGGTGATGATGCAAGCGTTTATGTTACCAAAGAAGGAACGACAGGGACTTCCGTAAACACCGCTGAGGTAAAGCTGCTCTTGGGAACAAGCCGTGCAGTGACAGGCTGGTATTACGACAAGAGCCTTTCAGACGGTAGCTTTGCCGTAGCGGCAGACGGCAATTACATAATACAGGATAGAGATGTAGAGCTTTGGCCCAAGATTGAAAGCGGCCACTATCTGTACTTTAATACGGCGGAAAACGCCACCTATACCCAGCCCCAGTTCATACTTCCGGGCAAAACTACCGTTAGGCCTCCCGAACCACAGAGGCCAGGCTACAGATTTCTGCGTTGGAGTAAGACTCCCAATGGCCCCACCTTTGACTTTGGGCAACCTTTAACGGAGAATGTATCCCTCAATTCCGTATGGGAAGCAAATACCGATACTAAATATAAGGTGGTATTTTGGAGACAGTCCATAAACGATGATAAGGATGCAGGTGATAATGCAAAGACCTATGATTTTGTAGATGCTGTGGAGAGAACCGGCACTACAGGGAATTGGGTAACCCTTGAATATGCAGACACACATAAGAATTATCAATATTTTCATCATAATGAAAATAAAACCCAGACGCAGGCTGTGGTCAAAGGAGACGGCTCCACTGTACTCAATGTCTACTATGACAGAGATGTGAAAAGGATAAGATTTTACAAGAACACTTGGAACCTTTGGCAGGAGTATACCGGGCTGTACGGTCAGACCCTGGCAAAGTATAGATATGTTTGGCCGAGTGATAGAGTTTGGGTTGCAAGGGGTAGCGGCTACAGACAGATTACATTTTTAGACTCCTTTATATTTGCTGATAATCTTGTGACCACTACTACTTATCCTGATGATACCCTTAGCCTTTATGATGATGGAGCTTCCTTCGGAAATAAGAGAATAAATCACTATAAACAGGACTTATACGGGTATTATTCTGAATCTCCTGATAATACTTCCCAAATAAACGGAGGCGCCTTTAGACTTACGGATAAATACTACGGATTTTCCGTTTCAGGGTATAAAAAAGACAACGAGCCATTCACGGCAGCCGGATCCGGAACAGTCGTAAATAGAATTGGCAATACACTAAATGTTTACCACAAGCGAAATGAATACAACCTGTCCTTTTATAACTATAACACCATATGGAAAACAGAAAAGGCTCTTTACGAGGCACCCCTGACAGACAAGGCGGGCAATACGCCGCCTAAACCTATAGGTCTCACGGGAAATGCTACTTTCCAGGGCTGGTTTAAGGACTCCGCCTGCACCATACCCTTTAGCTTTGCCACGGAGACCATGCCCGGCGCCGGCTTGATGATTTATGCAAAATGGTCGACTCAGACCCTAGAAAATATCATCCACATAGGCGTGGCGGGTACCATTACGGTTTCCGTACCGTATAACACGGCTATACCTGCTACGGCCTTACCCACCATAAAGGAAGGCGACAATGTTGTATTTGCAGGAAGTTCTGTAGTATATACCATCCCTGCCGGAGAAAAGTGGGTAGGTTGGGCAACTAAGCTGGGGGATTCCTATATACCCTTTAATTTGAATACGCCTATAACTTCCTCCGTCGACCTCTATCCATACTCTGTGCAAGAAGACATTTTCCTTGTAAGCTATCAGGAAGAGGACGGGCAACCCTTCCCTGGTGTGATGGAGAACAAGCAATATCACCAGGATGCTCAGGCTGATGTTAAGGCGCCTACATATTTTACCAAGGGAGATAAGGTTTTCCTCGGTTGGCAAAACGGAAATAATATATATAAGCCTCTGAGTAAGATACAGATTAAAGGCAACACAGTCCTTAAGGCTGTATGGGGAAATGTCAAGGAAAAAACCAAGCTTAAATATCTGCCGGGAATAGGCGGCACAGGAGCAGCCATGACAGAAGAAGGCTTGCTCATAAATCAGACCGTAACCTTGGCAGGGAGCGATAAATTCGCACCTAAATCAGCTGATTATGTTTTCCTCGGATGGAAGAATGCCTACGATGGCAAAATATATGCAGCCGGCACCAAGGTTCAGGTGGATAAAAAGAATGAAGCCACGGAAAATGTGCTGACGGCTCAGTGGAAGAGAAAGGTTACGGCCAATAAGGTATGGGTAGGAGGCCCTTCTCCGAAGCCTAATGTGAAGTTCAGACTTTACAGAGACGGTGCACAGGTGCCTGAAACAGAAAATGTAACCATATACGGAAATGACTCTGCAAGCTCCGTCGTGAATTTGGGAGCGTCGGTTAAAGAATTTAACGGAGGAGAAGTTTTCTGGTTCGTAAATCCCCTGAAGGCGGATGGGTCCGAGTACGGTGCTTTCTCCGTTGAAGAGGAAGGTGTAAGCGGCGGAAAGATAGTATTAGGTGGAAACACCTATAATGTAACCAAGGTTAACCCGTTGACCATTCAGAACGCTTATCAGACAGCAAAGCTGAATATCACTGCAACTAAAACCTGGGAAGGTGGAGGTGCTGTTAAGCCTGAAATTAAATTTGAACTTTGGAGGAAAAACGGAGCTGCCGGAACAGGACAGCTGGTTGAGGCTGCAAAGCCTGTTGTAAACAATGCTGTGGATTTCGGTGATCGCGACAGAGCCGACGGAAACGGTGTAGAATACAAATATTTTGTAAAGGAAATCTTCACCGACGCCCTTGAAAAGGAAAACTGGACAGTGACGGGAGAGGACGGCCTCGATATAAAGAATACCTTAAAGGATCCTGCCGCCTTCGGCACCAAGCTGACCATTGAGAAGAAGCCTTTGGTAAACGGAAGCGCAGTACATCAAATATCTCAGACCTCGGAAAACTATTCAGATAAAATGTTCACCTTCCGCATAGAAGGTCCTGACGGTTATGTTGCCGAAAAGCAGCTGAAGGCCGGACAAAAGGTTGAAATTACAGGCCTCCATTACGGAGAATACACGGTTACCGAGACGGTAAATCACGGCTATAAACCATCTTATTCAGTATCCGGTGGCAAGGTGACTTTGACCAAGGATGCAAAGGAAAAGACCGTAGCAGTGACCAACACTAACACGGGAGAAGCTGCTGATTTGTTGGCTACACCTAAGGTTGTAAAGCGTTGGGTAGGAGGCACGAAGCCCAATACTACCATCGAGCTGTGGATGAGAGGTGTGACGAAGGACGGCGTTGCCATAGAGGAAAAGGTCAATGAATTCGTTGCCGGCGGTCTCATCACAGAAAAGCTCTTCGCCACAGACAGTGCAGGGAAGAAGCTTCCCAAGTATGATCCCAGCGGTGCAGAATACACTTATTTTGCAAAGGAGCCCGGCGTACCTGAGGGATATATTGCCTTTGTGGACGGTTTGACCATATCAAATAAGTCAACAGTAACAACAGAAGACCAAAGTGGAGACGGAGACTACATAAAGCTAATCTTTAAAGGAGAAGGAGGAAGTCCTGAAAGCCAGGAGGTCTGGGTATTAAAGGGAGCAGTAAAATTAAGTGAAGCTCTGAGCAAAATCACAGAACCAAGCCAGGTAGGAAAGACTTTCAAGCATTGGTCAGAGGAAGCAAATGGAAGCGAAGTAGCTAAAGAAACAAAATATGTAGAGAGCAAGACGCTTCACGCAGTATACAA
>JBHADF010000051.1:0-9822 GCA_041854955.1 Anaerovoracaceae bacterium
GAGCAGGCATGGGATTTCTGATTTGTATTAGGTTTTAAAGATTAATAAGGGGTGGAGGATTATCCTTCATCAGCTTTTCAAGGAGCTTTTTTGAAGCCATATTGGTTTCAAGGAAGTTCCTTTTTTCATTCTTTTCAGCCAGTATGAGGAAACCGTTTACGTAGCCTCCGTAGGGAGTGAAACCTTCATCTGAACCTAATATCTGACGCAGATTCATAAAAATATTTCCCTTTAGGAGATATAGGGGGCATGTAAGGGTAAAGCTGTTATCATCACCGAACCTACAGGTATAGTGGCGTGAACCGTCCTCAAAGGCTTGAAAATTAAAGCCGGGTCCTCTATATGTACCCGATATTGAAAGGCTCTGCTTTGAAACTACTGAAGTTCTCAGGAAAACATCGGGCCATCCGTTTAAACCTTTCACGGGAAAACCCAATTTGTTCATACCGCGATGAAAATCCGTTTGCATGATAACGGGCAACAGGCGATAGAGCTGGAGTACGTCATCGTGATTGTGAAGTAAAATTTGCTCAGTGAGAGAGTCTTTTCGCTCCGGGTCCTCCTCCTTTAGAAAATCATAGTACAGCTGAACGCTTTCATAGCCTGAAATTTCGTCCTGGCGCAGAGCTGAAATACCCATGTATTCTTCTATGGAAATCTGTTTTAAGCCCCTCAGAAGGCCTTTTAAGTCGCTGTGGCCGTTGATTAGCAAATACAGGTCCAGATTGTAGGGGCGAATTTCAAAATCCTTCATATCCAGTGCAGCGGCACGCTTTTTTATAAAGGGGAGGTCAAAATGCCTACCGTTGTAGGTGAGGAGGGTATCAAATTTGTTCAGCTCCTCGTAAAGGCTTTTTAGGAGCAATGACTCTTCGTTTAAGCTCTCTATGAAAAATTGGGTAAGGTTGCACAGGCCATCCTCATTGACATGGGCTATAGTTGCCAAAACCACCTGACAATGGGCAGGATTAAGGCCTAAGGTTTCTATATCAAATACGCATATGGAAGTCGGATCAAAATAAGTTTCCAAAAGTTTTGATGTGAAAAAATCCAATTTATATTCTTTCTTTATGATTTTCATTTTCATTCCTTTCCGTTAAAACAAAGTAGACTGCAGGGGTGCAGTCTACTTTGTTCAAAAGGGGTATTTTGGATTTGAGATTATGAGGTTATCAGGGGGGATAACCACGCTCTTATTGTATCAACAAAATAATTAAAAAGCAAGTAGTAAATTGAAAAAAGTTGCAAAAAGTTTCAATAAAATCACAAAAAAATAAATTTTTTTAAAAAATAATATAATTATGACTGTTTAAGGGGGTACCTATGGAGTATAATATCGGTAAACCTTAGCGATGAACCACAAGGAGAAAGATTATGGTATTTGAAGAAAAGACCCTCGACAGCGAGAGAATATATGAAGGTAAGATCATAAACCTGAGAAAGGATAAGGTCACCGTAAAATCAGGAACCTCCTACAGGGAAATAATAGAGCACAGAGGTGCTGCAGTTATAGCAGCACTCACTGATGACAATGAGATGGTTATGGTAAAGCAATTCAGAAAGCCGGCAGAGAAGGTTTTACTGGAGGTACCGGCAGGAAAGATAGATCCGGGAGAGGATCCCATGGATACAGCCATCCGCGAGATGAAGGAAGAAACGGGATATGAAGCGGAAAAGGTTGAATATCTGATGAAATTTTATCCGGCCGTAGGCTATTCCGAAGAAATCCTGCACCTGTACCTTTTCAGGGGACTGAGGCCGGGAGAGACGAATTTTGATGAAAATGAAGCTATAGAAACGGAGCTTTATCCTGTGGATCAGCTTTACAAAATGGCTATGGCAGGGGAAATCGAAGACGGCAAAACCTTAATTGCAATACTGACAGTGAAGTCATTATTGCAGCAGATGTAAAAAGTTGACATAATGCGACCAAAATAAACTTTATACTTGAAAAACACATTGTAAAAAGATATACTTATAGATGTATGAAATAAATAAAGAGAAGGTGTAACTGTGGAAAATTTTGTGTTTTTTCTAAAAAATGAAAAGAAAGTGGCTACCAATACGGTGGAAGCCTATTTGCGGGATTTGGAGCATTTTGCGGATTTTCTCAAGAGCAGAGGTATTCAAAGCCTCAATGAGACCACGGAGAGTGAGATTGTGGCCTATTTGATGAACCTTAAAGCTTCCGGCAAATCAAAATCTACGGTAAATCGTAAGCTGGCATCCCTGAGAACCTTTTTTTCCTATTTAGTTAAAAAGGGGATTTTGACTGTCAATCCTGCGGAGGACATAAAGTCTCCCAAAATCGAAAAAAAGGATATAGAATTTCTTTCAGTAGAGGAAATTGACAGGTTGCTGGAGCTTCCCGACGATAGCTTTAAAGGGATAAGAGACAGGGCTATTTTGGAGCTTCTGTATGCTACAGGTATAAGAGCCAGTGAGTTGATCGATATGAAGCTGTCCGACGTGAACCTGAGGATGGGCTTTATAAAGTGTGAAGGCGTTCACAGCAAAGCAAGAATCATACCTATGGGTAGACCCTGCAGAAAAGCTATGGAGGATTACATCTACGACTCAAGAAATGTACTGTCTAAGGGGAACGAGTCCGAATATTTCTTCCTAAACTATATGGGAGGACAGATGACAAGGCAGGGCTTATGGAAGGTATTGACCGAGTATGGAATAGGTGCGGAGCTTTCTATAAAGCTTACGCCTCAGATAATCAGAAATTCCTTTGCAGTCCATATGCTTCAGCACGGTGCCGATGTGAAATCCCTTCAGGAGCTCATGGGACATGAGGATATCGCCGCAACACAGGCATATTTAGCCGTTACAAAAAACAGAATTAAGGATGTGTACGATAAGGCACATCCGAGAGCATAGAGTACGGGGCTTTAATACCCCGTTAAAAAAGGAGATTATAATGTTAGAAATAGGAACAAAGGCTCCGGATTTTAAACTGCCGGATCAAAACGGAGAGGAGCATAGCTTAAGTCAGTATAGAGGAAAGAAGGTAATCCTCTACTTTTATCCGAAGGATAACACACCGGGATGCACCAAGCAGGCCTGTGGATTTACGGAGCTGGGACCTCAATTCGGAGAGAAGGGTGCCGTTGTTTTAGGCGTAAGCAAGGATACGGTAGCTTCTCATAAGAAGTTTGAGGAAAAACAAGGCCTTGGGTTCACTCTGCTGGCCGATCCTGAATTGGAGGTTATAAAGGCTTATGACGTCTGGAAGGAAAAGAAAAATTACGGCAAGGTATCCATGGGAATTCTCAGAACCACTTATCTTATCGATGAAGAGGGAATTATCATAAAGGGCTTCGATAAGGTAAAGGCTGCTGAAAATCCCATGCAGATGTTGGAATTACTAAGTAAATAAAAATAACACCGGGAAGGGTTTTTAGGCTTCATCCCGGTGTTTTTATTTTAATGCTATTATTAACTACTGAAGAATTCTAAATTCCTTGTTTTTGCTTTCTATGATACCTTCACGATTCATATTGGTAATCTCGCGCATGAGAGAGGATCGGTCCGTAACCAGATACTCGGAAAGCTGAACGAAGCTCATGGGTATGGTGAAGGCTGCGTCTCCAGATGCTCCTGAAGATGTTCTTATGTATTTAAGGTATGCCAACAGCTTTCCTCTTATAGTATATTGACCTAAAATCGAAATATGCAGTGAAAGCTCCTGAGAACGCTGGGCCGCCATCATAAAAAGATTGCTTATGAGCTGGCTGTGGTGAGCACATGCTCTGTGACAAGGGGAGACTATATGGTAGTAGTCCAGGAAAATTACGGTACAGTCTGAAATGGCAATGGCCATATACTGAAAATTTTCCAGGGGCAAAGAAAAAAGTTCCCCGAAGACATCACCTTCACGGTATTGCTCCAAAAGAGAGACAAGACCGTTTTCGTTGAAAACCTCCAACTTGGCCTCGCCTTTGGAAAGTATGGCGACGGAATTGGGAACCCCTCCGCCGTATATGGCAATAGTTTCTCCTTTTTTGTATTTTTTAGTCACCGGTTTAAAACAGGGAATCATCATATCTATGGAAGAAGGAGAAATATTATCAAGAAGTTTTACTTTGTTCATGTATACCTCGCCTAAATCATTAAACTTTCTTCTACTATACCATAAATCGTTGCAAATGTCACAGAAAAATTCTTGCAAGTAATATAAAATGAGAGAAACAATATGTAACACTTTAAAAATTTATATTAAATATTTTATGAAAAGGAGGAGTAATATGCTTTTCAAAACTACAGATGCTCATGAAGAAATGAGAGCAAAAGTAAGAGCTTTTGCAGAGGAGGAGATTAAGCCTATTGCCTTTAAGTTGGATCAGGAAAATGATTTCCCCCATGAAGCCGTTAAAAAGATGGCTAAATTGGGTCTTATGGGTATCCCTTATCCTAAGGAGTACGGCGGAGCAGGATTGGATTCCCTCAGCTATGCTATCGCAGTAGAAGAGCTTTCCAGAGTTGACGGCGGAGCAGGCGTTATTCTCTCTGCACATACATCTTTGGGAGCATATCCCATATATGCCTTCGGTACAGAGGAGCAGAAAAAGAAATACCTTACACCTTTAGCAAAGGGAGAAAAGCTTGGAGCCTTCGGCCTTACAGAGCCCAATGCGGGATCCGATGCCGGCGGCACCGAGACCACGGCTGTACTTGACGGAGACCATTATATCTTAAACGGTGGCAAAATATTCATAACCAACGCACCTATAGCCGAAACCTATGTAGTGTTTGCAGTTACCACGCCCAACATTGGCGTAAAGGGTATCAGTGCATTCATCGTGGAAAAGAGCTATGAGGGCTTTGAATTCGGAGACCACTATGACAAGATGGGTATAAGATCATCATCTACTGCAGAGCTGATTTTCAACGATGTAAAGGTACCTAAGGAAAATCTCTTAGGACTGGAAGGACAGGGCTTCAAAATAGCCATGACCACCCTTGACGGAGGTAGAATCGGTATAGCTGCTCAGGCCTTAGGTATAGCCCAGGGAGCCTTCGAGCACGCCAGAGAATATGCTTTGGAAAGAGTACAGTTCGACATGCCGATAGCCTTCCAGCAGGTAAATCAGTTTAAATTCGCCGATATGGCCATCAAGCTGAGAAATGCCAGATTCCAAATTTACTCCGCTGCAGAGCTGAAGGATAACCATTTACCTTTCGGTATGGAAGCTGCTATGGCAAAGGCTTACGCTTCCGATATCGCTCTTGAGGTATGTAACGATGCACTTCAGATGTACGGTGGAAACGGTTTCTTAAAGGGAATGGAAGTAGAAAGAGCATATCGTGATGCTAAAATTACTACCATATACGAAGGAACCAATGAAATACAGAGAGTAGTAATCGCATCCTATATCTTAGGAAGACCTCCCAAAACAACGGCGGCATCCGCAAAGCAAAAAGGCGGCCCCATAACAGGAGAGAGAAAGAAAGAGGTATTCAGCAAGGGTACTGCTCAGGAGAGAGTAGACCAGCTGGTAGAAGCCTTAAAGGGTGACGGATACAAGTTCAATATAGCCATTGACCCTATGACTCCCATAGTAGACGCGGACAGAGTGGTTTCTGCAGGTAAGGGTATAGGCGATAAGAAGAACATGAAGCTTATCGAAGACTTAGCCGTTCAGATGGGAGCAGCCGTAGGTTCCTCCAGACCTGTAGCCGAAACACTGAAATATCTGCCTTTAGAGAGATATGTGGGAATGTCCGGCCAGAAATTCACCGGCAACCTTTATGTAGCCTGCGGAATTTCAGGAGCAGGCCAGCATCTGAAGGGAATAAAGGATGCAACTACCATAGTAGCCATAAATAAGAATAAAAATGCTCCTATCTTTAAGAACGCCGACTACGGCATCGTGGGAGATGTGATGGAAATCCTGCCTCTTTTGACAAAGGCATTGGATAGTGGTGAGGAGAAGCAGCCTGCACCTCCCAAGGTAAAGATGAGAAAGGCTACCGTGCTCAAAGGACCTTCACAGTGGACCACCTATGTATGCGACGGCTGCGGATACGAATATGACCCCGCAGTAGGAGATGAAGAAGGTGGAATCAGCCCGGGAACTACCTTTGAAGCCCTTCCCGAAGAGTGGATTTGCCCTCTCTGCGGAGAAGAAAAGACCGCCTTTGTAAAAGTTGAACAATATTCAAGTAAGGAGGAGAAGTAATGCATTGCGTTAGAAAAGTAACCGACGACCTTTTCTGGGTCGGCGCCAACGATAAAAGATTACATTTATTTGAGAGCATTCATCCTATAGAGGATGGAGTGTCCTATAACTCATACCTGCTCATGGACGAGAAGACAGTGCTCTTTGACACTGCGGACTGGTCTGTAGGAAAGCAGTTCATTGAGAACGTTGAGCATGTCTTAGACGGCAGAAAGCTTGATGTGATGGTTATAAACCATCTGGAGCCTGACCATGCGGCTTCCATAAACGAGATAGTACTTCGCTACCCAAAGGTAAAGGTAGTTTCTACAGAAAAGGCTTGGCTCATGATGAACCAGTTTAATTTCGGAGTAGAGGAGGAAAACTTCGTAACCGTAAAGGAAGGCGATAAGATGAAGTTCGGAAAGCACGAAGTTCTCTTTGTCGGAGCTCCTATGGTACACTGGCCCGAAGCCATGGTAACCTTTGATATGACCAACGGAGTTCTCTTCAGTGCCGATGCTTTCGGATCCTTTAAGTCTTTGGATGGAGCCCTCTTTGCAGACGAGGTGGAATTCAAGACAGAATGGTTGGATGAAGCCCGCAGATACTATACAAACATAGTAGGGAAGTACGGACCTCAGGTTATGGCGCTTCTCAACAAGGCATCCACCGTTGATATCAAGATGATTTGCCCCTTACACGGACCTATCTGGAGAGAGGAAATTCCTTGGCTTTTGGATAAATATGTTAAGTGGGCCACCTATACACCGGAGGAAAAGGGTGTAATGATCGTTTATGCCTCCATGTACGGAAACACCATGAACGCAGCCCAGATTTTAGCGGCTAAGCTCCATGAAAAGGGCTTCCACAACGTTCACATGTACGATGTGGCTGAAACCCATGTGTCATATCTCATCGGAGAGGCCTTCAAGCTGAGCCACATGGTTCTTCTTTCAGCTACATACAATCTGAACATATTCCCTCCTATGCAGAGCTTCTTGGACGATATGAGGAGACTTAATCTTCAAAAGCGTGTTGTAGGCGTGGTGGAAAACGGATCTTGGGCACCTCAGGCAGGAACTCTTATCTGTGAGGAGCTGGAGAAAATGAAACAGATGACCGTTTTAAACGAACAGGTTTCAGTGCTTTCTTCAGTGAATAAAACTACTGCTGACGAGCTGGATGGACTGGCAGACAGCATAATCGAATCCATGAAGCAGGACTATTAGTCTTGCATAGATATAAAAGTATAGTGTATAATATATAAAGTAAGAAAGCAGGTTAGGTTAGATTAACCTGTTTTCTTAATCAGAGGATAAGAAGGAGCTATTTCTTAAAATAAGGGCAACAAGGTTGCAAAAGAATTCGGAGGAGAGAAATGAGGCAAAGAAGATTTAAACATGTAAGTGTACTGCTGGTGCTATCTATGATGCTTACCTTACTTCCCACCCTTGCTGTGGCAGCAGGTGGTGCAGTAGCTAAGATTGACAGCACAGAGTATACAAGTCTAAAGGCGGCGGTAGATGCTGCTACAGACGGACAGACCATAACCCTCGTAGACAATGTAGGGCAGGCCGCCGAGCCGACTACTCAAATAGTCGAGAAAATTGTGGTAGATAAGAACATAACCATAGACGGACTTTATAACGGAAATGCGCATAGCATTAACAGGACGGCAGGCTATTTAGGAAGCATTTTTGAGGTTAAAGCGGGGAAGACCCTTAAGCTTAAAGATGTGAACCTGGATGGAGGTGCCAAAAATCTGAATATGACCTATGCCGTTAAAACGGGAAACGGATATGCGGGAGACATGATTAACGTGACCTATGACCCTGCTTCTCTGATAGGTAATGCATCGGCCATCGTAAATTACGGTACCCTGAGTATGGAAAATGTGACCATGGAAAATTTCCTCTCAGCGTCTAACGGAAGCATGATAAACAATGAGGGGGATGTGCACATATCCAAAAGCACTTTGGCAAATGCTTGGAACACCAATAACGGTGCCAACGGCGGAGCTATATACAGCAAAGGAGGCAGCCTTACTATAGCGGATACTATCGTTAAAAATGTAGGCACTCCTCACGAGGGCGGCTTTGCCATACTGGAAAAGACGGCTTTGAAAGTTACCGGAAGCCATTTTGAAAGAAATTTTGCAAAATGGAACAGCGGTGTCTTTGCCATGATAGATGTTACCAAGGCAGAAGTGAGCGGAACGACTTTTAATGAGGTTGTGGTAGGAAATGACGGAGGAATCACCCAATATAACGGAGCAAAGGGTGTTAAAGTAGAAAAACTGGAATTTGTAAACTGCACCTTTGATAAGGTAATTGGCCTTGCCCAGGGAAATCAATCCATAGGAGGAGTGTTTCTCTTCCAAGGAGCCAATGCCATAGCTGACAACTGGACTGCCGAGGGAAAGGTCTCTCTGGAAAATTGTAAGATTTCAAATTCATCATGCTATAGCGGTCTTGTATGGAACAACAATGAACTGGTAGACATCCATATTAAAGGTACAACCTTTGAAAATAACGGATCAACTTGCTTGTCCATGTTCAACTATATCATCTCCGACTCCACCTTTAAAAATAACAGTGGAGGTATTGCAAGCGTACTCCAATTAGGTTATGGAGCAGCCGGATCTTACGATGAGACAAAAGCTGTAATAAAGAATACCTTGATTGAGGGGAATAAAACCACATCTGACAGCGGCTACGGGGCCATAGTTGTCAGGAGGGGCCATCTCACCATAGGAGAAGGAACCGTCATAAGGAAAAATTCAGGGAGAGGAGGAGCCGGAGTATATGTTGGTAAGGACGCAAAGACCTTTATTATGGAGGATGGCAGCAGGATATATAACAATGGGGCTTCCGTATCCGGAGATGACCTTATTATAAACAATGAAATGAAAGCCAACGGGACATATAAAACCCTTCGATTGGCTGAGCCGGATAAGATGAGCAATGTGGAAAGCGATACATATCCCATAGACGGCTGGTACAAGGACAACCAAGGCTCACGCTTTGATGCGTACACCAATGCAAATATTTTGAGCAGTCAGGAAATTGAAGCTATGACCACCGGCGGAGGCATTTTCCGAATAAAGGCGGCAGCCGTTTTCACAGATGTGAAAATAAAGAAGGAATGGACCAATACACCAAATGCGGACTCCGTAAAGGTCAATCTTATAAAAAATGATGAGACAAATCCGGCTAAAACTGTTGAAGTAACTAAGGCCGAAGGCTGGGAAAAGACCGTTAAGATGACTAAATTCGACTTCAAAAAAGGAGGAGAAATAGAGTACAAGCTCACGGAAGAAAGCTCACCCTTGTACACGGGAATCGTATCAGGAGACTACAAGACAGGCTTTACTGTAAAAAATACAGCCCAAGTAACATCCGGGCCGGTAACGCCCCCTGTGGTAGTGACACCGATTACACCGACCAATCCTACAGTGCCTCCGGAAAATCCTGAAAAGCCGGAAACGCCGGAAATGCCGGAAGTAAAGCCCGGTGACGGAGAGCAGGATAATAGCGGAAAAGTTGCACCTAATCCGGGAGGGGAAAATTCCGTGCCTAAAACGGGCGACAGCTCAGATATGATGTTGTACGGATTAGTAGCTATACTTTCCATGGCAGCCGCCGTGGCTATA
>JBHADF010000052.1:0-14532 GCA_041854955.1 Anaerovoracaceae bacterium
AATGATAAAAATGGAAGTTCTTCCCAAGCTCAGAGAAATAGCAACAACACAGCAATCTTTGCTGGATGCCGCATAAGAAAATACAGGATAAGTTAATTTACACCACATTTAGGACTTGACCAGTGACAACCGCAGTAATCATAAAGATAGATAAAAAAAGACCCCCTAGGGGGACGAAAATTCTACATAAAAGGTCCCCTGATAGTTTTCCTCACATATAGATAAAAAAAGACCCCCTAGGGGGACGAAAACTTGTCATTTTTCCACTTATCATTACTGCGTCCATCATTGATAAAAAAAGACCCCCTAGAGGGACGAAAACCCGCGTGGACTGCAACTTCCTTTCCTTCGCTATAATAGATAAAAAAAGACCCCCTAGGGGGACGAAAACTCATCTCCGAAATTGATAATGACGGCCTTCACGAAATAGATAAAAAAAGATCCCCTAGGGGGACGACACATGGATATTGTCATGGATAAGAATTTGCTCAAACAGGAGGTGAATTATGTCTCATTTATACATCACAGATAACGGTTCCAACCTGGGTGTGGAGGGTGGCCGTTTCATCATCAGACAAAAGGATGAATTGGTAAGGACCATACCAAAGGAAAGCGTAGAGGCCATATTCATATTCGGAAACACTTCCGTAAGTGTGCCCTGCATGAAAGAGCTACTGTATAAGAGAATCCCCACATGCTTCTTTTCGAGCAACGGAAGCTATTACGGCAGGCTCATTTCCACCCAAGGGGACAATGTTCCTCTTATGAAAAAGCAGTTTTCCCTCTTTGAAGAAGAGGCTTTCGTCATGGAAATGTCTAAAAAGATTTCCATAAGCAAAATAAACAACCAATACATCCTTTTAAAAAGATATTTGGGAATGGGCAGGGAAGACCATGAAAGAGATCTGCACATAATGAAGGGGGTTCAGGACAAAATCCAAAGATCCCAATCTGTAGCGGAAATCATGGGCTACGAAGGCATGGCTGCCCGCATGTACTTTAATATACTGGGGGAAATTATGAGGCCGGAATTTGCCTTTAAAGGAAGGAACAGGAGGCCTCCCAAAGACCCCTTTAATTCCTTGATAAGCTTAGGATACACTCTTATCATGTATGAGATAATGGCTAAGCTGGAGGTGACCGGCTTAAATCCCTATTGCGGCATATTGCACAGCGACAGGGCAGGAAGTCCCGCCTTGGCAAGCGATATGATAGAGGAATGGAGAGCGGTTTTGGCAGATTCTACGGCTTTGAGCCTGTTACAGGGAGGAGAGCTGAAGTACGATGATTTTGAAACCGATGAGGATGGGAAAGGTGTTTTCCTGACTAAGTCGGGTATGAGAACATTCTTAAACAAATTTGAGAAAAAGCTGAATACCTCCATGAAATACTTGGACTATGACAACAAGGATTACTCTTTCAGGCAAGCCATAAGTGTTCAGTGCAAGCAGATGGTGGAATGTGTAAAGCAGAGAAATGCTGAGCTATACCATCCCATCCGGATCAGATAAGGAGAAGCCATGGGAATCAACATTCAAAGATATGATTTCAGCAATATTATTGAGGACCCCAATAAGAAGCTGGTCTTGATTATATATGATATAATTGATAACAAGAACAGGAACAAGATGGTTAAGCTATTGGAATCCTATGGGACAAGGGTTCAAAAGTCTGCCTTTGAAGCTTTGCTCAGCGCGGAAAAATATAGGGAAATGATTAGGGGCATATATTCCGTCATTGACGAAGAGGATAATGTTAGGATTTACCGCCTCAACAGCAGCAACGAGGTCATGCTGCTGGGCACTACAGATACCGTATATGAAGAAAATGTAATAATCGTATAGAAGAAGAGGAGATGCAGCATGAAAAGAATTTTATTTTCACCGGTAGGAACTACAGACCCCATATCAAATTACAGAGATGGAGCCCTGCTCCACATAGCCAGAATTCAGCAGCTGGACAAAATATATATCTTCCTTTCCAAGGAAACCGGCCAATGGGACAGAGAAAACAACAGATATGAGTATTGTTTAAACAGGCTTAAAGAAGAGGCGGGGAAGGCCTTTGAAATCGAAAAGATTGACCGACCTGAACTGGAAGATGTGCATATTTTCGATGAAATGTTAAATGCATTCAATAATCTGCTGAAGGATATAGTGGCTGAAATGGCTGATGAAGATGAGCTTTATTTAAACGTATCTTCGGGGACACCTGCCATGAAGAGTGCCCTTCAGGTATTGGCTGCAACCTCGGAGAGAAGGATGATACCTCTTCAGGTGAGCACTCCTATAAAAGCCCACAATGACACCAGGGAAGACCCCAAGAATTATCCTGTAGAGGAGCAGTGGGAATTTAATGATGATAATAAGGAAAGTGAATTTATCAACAGGCTTACAGTATCATCCAATACCAATATGCTGGCGGAGATGAATAAAAATATGATAAAGAAATTTATCGAAGAGTATGACTATTTTGCTGCCCTTAAAATCGCTGAGACCATTAAAAACTTCATTCCGGCTGATAGCATAACACTGCTGAAGGCCATGGTGGCAAGGGTGAATTTGGATAAAGGTGAATGCGATAGATTGATGAATAAGCTGGATTTTGAAATGTTTCCCGTAAAGACTTCCGGAGAGAGCAGCATTTTTGAATTCCTCATGCTGTGTAAACTGAAAATAGAGAAAAAAGAGTATGCCGACTTCCTCCGTTCTGTTTCACCCTTATTTTTTGCCATTTTGGAAAGAATCGTAATTAAAAAGCTACAGTTTAATTTAGAAGATTTCTATAAGACTAAAAAGGGAATAAACGGGACCTTGTTTAAGTCCTGGGATATAGAAGGAATGAAAACCCAACCTGGACTTTTGGATGCCATTGGACTGCAAAAAGATGGGAAGGATCCTGTGGTTACATCGGCACATTTAGTCAACTATATAAATAATCATAAAAACAATATTGGAACCACAGCTGCAAAGCAGGTAGAAGATATAAGGAAAGTTGAAAAAGATGTAAGAAATCCCATCGCCCACTGCCTAACATACATGACGGAAGATGTGATTCGAAATGCCACAGGAATCACCGCTGATCAAATTTGGAAGGGACTGTTGGCCCTCGCTAAATTTTCCGGAATCTCCATAAAAGATGAAGATTTGAAGACCTACGAAAAATGCAATGATGAAATAAAAAAATATTTATTTGCATCTAATCTTGCTGACTGAGCCCGCAAAATACACCCTCCCAAAAACACAAAAAACCTCCGGGACAGCACCCTTTCCCCTTGACATTCCCTGACCATTTTGATATTATATTTCAAGTAAGAAATCTTTAAGACGATACAGAGAGATCGGCAAGATGGTCATAGGTTCTGAACGGGGGCAGGGGGCTGCTTTCCGGGATTTTGTTGAATCCGACTTGCTGATTGGCAAGTCTTTTTTTATGGAAAAAGGAGAGAGAAATGAGCTATCGTAACATGGAGAAGAAGGTTAGAGAAATTGCCCCTCAGGTGGCTGATTTTCTGTTCACCTCTGACAGAAACCAATACACGCAAGACATTATTGTAATCCCGTCTTTTGTGGATGTGCATACACATCTCAGAGAGCCGGGATTTTTTTATAAAGAATCCATCGCCACCGGTACTTTAGCCGCCGCAAAATCCGGCTACAGCCACATATTTTCCATGCCTAATCTGGACCCGGTGCCCGACAGCTACGAAAATCTGAAAATCCAGCTGGACATCATCGATAAGGATGCCAGGATAAATGTCATCCCCTACGGCTCCATCACAAGGGGCGAGAGGGGCAAGGAGCTGGCTGATTTGGAGGCCATGGCGGACTTTGTCTGCGGCTTCAGCGACGACGGAGTAGGCTTAAACGACGAAGCCCTCATGAGAGAGGCCATGCTAAGAGCCAGGAAGCTGAACAAAATCATCGTTGCTCACTGTGAGGATTTGGAGCTGAGAGCAGGGGGCTACATCCATAAGGGCCAATACGCAGCCCTTCACGGCCATGCCGGAATTTCCTCGGAAAGCGAGTGGAAGCCCATAGAGAGGGATATAAAAATAGCCGAGGAGGTAGGCGCCTCCTACCATGTATGCCACATCTCCACCAAGGAAAGCGTGGAGGTCATCAGAGCCGCCAAGAAAAGAGGTGTGGATGTGACCTGTGAAACGGCGCCCCATTATCTTGTGTTAAACGACATGTGCCTTAAAGAAGAAGGCTGCTTCAAGATGAACCCTCCCATCAGGGGCGAGGAAGACCGCCTGGCCCTCATAGAGGGCATCAAGGACGGAACTATAGACATGATTGCCACGGATCACGCACCCCACAGCGGTGAAGAAAAGGGTCAGGGCCTGAAGAACAGCGCCATGGGCATAACCGGACTGGAAACCGCCTTCCCCATAATTTACACCAAGATGGTAAAGACGGGGATAATTTCCATGGAAAGGATGGTGGAGCTCATGAGCATAAATCCGAGAAAACGGTTCGGCCTGCCCACCTGGGAGGAAAACGGGGATTTTGCACTGTGGAAAATAGACAGAGAATATGAGATAGAGCCGTCAACCTTCTTGTCAAAGGGAAAAGCTACACCCTTCAAAGGGGAAAGGGTCTATGGATATTGCCTCCTCAATGCGGTAAATGGAAAGGAAGTTTACAGAAGTAATGAAGCAGAGTTTATATAAAATACAAAGCAACAGAAGGATAGCAAAGGATACCTTTGAGATGGTCTTAGAGGGCAACACCTCTGAAATAAGACGCTCGGGACAGTTCATAAACATCAAGCTGGAGGGGCTTTACCTGAGAAGACCTATTTCTATATGCTCCTATGACGAAGAGACCATAAGGATAATTTACAAGGCAGTGGGACAGGGTACCGAGGCCATGAGCCTTATGGAAGCCGGCAAGGAGCTGGACATTTTAGCTCCCCTTGGAAACGGCTATGACTCCTCAAAGGCGGGGGACAGCCCCTTACTCATAGGAGGCGGTGTAGGCGTTCCGCCTATGTACGGCCTGGCACAGGAAATTTTAAAGAAAAATCCAAAGGCAAAGCTACAGGTGATTTTAGGCTTCAACTCAAAGGATGAGGTCTTATATGAGGATGAATTTAAAGCCCTGGGAGGGGAGGTCTATATAACCACCGCAGACGGCAGCTTAGGACTAAAGGGCTTCGTAACCGATGTGATGAAGGATTTGACCTACAGCTACTTCTTTACCTGCGGTCCCATGCCCATGTTCAGAGCTGTCGAGAAGATAGCCCAAACCTCAGGCCAATACAGCTTTGAGGAAAGAATGGGCTGCGGCTTCGGAGCCTGTATGGGCTGTTCCTGCAAGACAAAGAAGGGCTACAAACGAATTTGCAAGGAAGGTCCTGTTTTGGAAAGGGAGGAAATAGAATGGGAGATATAAAGAGCTTGGATAGAAGCCTGAGCACAAAGGTTCAACTTTGCGGCATAACCTTGGATAACCCTGTAATACCTGCCTCGGGAACCTTCGGCTACGGCTACGAATTTGCAGAGCTTTACGATATAAACTGTCTGGGAACCTTTTCCTTTAAGGGAACCACCTTGGAGCCTCGCTTCGGAAATCCTACACCTCGCATAGCAGAATGCCCTGCAGGTATGATAAATGCCGTGGGCCTGCAAAATCCGGGAGTGGAAAAGGTGATTTCCGAGGAGCTTCCCAAGCTGGCTCAGGTCTTTAAAAAGCCGGTCATGGCCAATGTAAGCGGATTTTGCGAAGAAGATTACAGGAGGACCGTGGAGCTTCTGGACAGCCAAGAGCAAATCGGCTGGTTTGAGATAAACATAAGCTGTCCCAATGTTCACGGTGGCGGCATGGCCTTCGGAACGGATAAAAAGGCGGCGGCAAAGGTAATGGAAACTGTCCGTGCCGTGACCAAAAAGCCGGTTATAATGAAGTTGTCACCTAATGTTACGGACATCGCAGAGATAGCCAAGGCCTGCGAGGCGGCAGGAGCTGACGGAATCAGCCTCATAAACACTATGCTGGGAATGAGGATAGATTTAAAGACTAAAAGACCCATCATAGCCAACACCATGGGCGGCTTCAGCGGTCCGGCTATCTTCCCCATAGCACTCAGGATGGTATATCAGGTTTATGAGGCGGTGAAGGTGCCTGTCATCGGTATGGGAGGAGTTTCCTCGGCGGCGGATGTCATAGAGATGATGCTGGCAGGTGCTACCGCAGTTGAAATAGGTGCTGCAAACCTGGTGAATCCCTTTGCATCCAAAGAGATTATAGAGGCTTTGCCCGGAGCCATGGATAAATATGGTATTAAAACTTTAGAGGATATAATAGGAGGTGCCCACTGATGGGAAGAGATGTGATAATTGCCTGTGACTTTGCCACAAAGGAAGAAACCTTCAAATTTTTGGACAAATTCACAGAGGAGAAACCCTACGTAAAGATTGGAATGGAGCTGTTTTACGCCGAAGGACCCCAGATAGTGCGGAAAATAAAGGCCAGAGGTCACAAGATCTTTTTAGACCTTAAACTTCACGATATACCTAATACGGTAAACAAAGCCATGTCTGTGCTGTCCCGCTTAGATGTGGATATGTGCAACCTCCACGCCGCCGGCACCATAGATATGATGAAGGCTGCTTTGGAAGGCCTCACCAGGGAAGACGGAACCAGGCCTCTCCTCATTGCTGTCACCCAGCTTACATCAACCACCCAGGAAAGGATGACAAGAGAGCTCCTTATAGAGGAGCCTCTGGAAAATGTGGTTAAAAAATATGCGGAAAATGCTAAAATGGCCGGCTTAGACGGGGTGGTGTGCTCTCCCTTGGAGGCAGGCGTTGTCCACAATATCTGCGGCGAAGCTTTTCTCACTGTCACCCCCGGTGTTCGTTTCCAAGGTGGAGATTTAGGAGATCAGGCCCGTGTCACCACTCCGGCAAAGGCCAAGGAATTAGGCTCCGATTACATAGTGGTGGGACGCCCCATAACAGCTGCGGGAAATCCGGTGGAAGCCTACAGAAAGTGTATGGAAGATTTTCTGGGGTAACAGCGGGACAATGGCAAAGGTATAAAAGCTGCGAAGAAAAAAAGGAGCAAACAAAACTCCTTTGACCACAGGATCAAAATCAAATGCAAACATAAATACAGAATAGATACAGGAGGAAGCATATGAATTTAAGAAAAAAAGTTGCAGAAGGTCTGCTCTCCATCGAGGCGGTTTTCTTAAGACCGGAGGAGCCCTTCACCTGGGCCAGCGGCATTAAGAGCCCCATCTATTGCGACAACAGACTTACCCTGACGGCACCGGAGGTAAGAACCCTCATCGAGGAAGGCCTGGCTGAAACCATCAGAACCAACTATCCCGATTGTGAAGTTCTCATGGGAACCAGCACGGCGGGAATAGCTCACGCCGCCATCGTAGGTCACCTTATGAACATGCCTATGGGCTACGTGAGAAGCTCCGCCAAGGACCACGGCAGAACCAATCAGATAGAGGGAAAGCTGCTGCCGGGGCAGAAGGTGGTAGTAGTGGAGGACTTGATTTCCACCGCCGGCTCCGCCATAGATACGGTAGAGGTGTTGAAGGAAGCGGGGGCAGAGGTTTTAGGCATAGTCAGCATCTTCACCTACGGCATGAAAAAGGGCATAGACAGACTGGCTGAAAAGAACATAAAGAATGTGAGCCTTTGCGATTTGGACGCTCTTGTAGAGGTGGCCGAGGAAAAGGGCTACATAAAGGCGGGAGAGCCGGAAAGAATCCTTAAATTCAGAGACAATCCTTCCGATGAAAGCTGGATGAAGGGTACGAAAGGAGAAAAATAGATGAAAGACATAAGAAACCTGATAAACATAACGGATTTGACCACAGAGGAAATAGACGGCCTCATAGAAGTGGCAGACGACATAGTGGAAAACCACCAAGATTACGAAAACATATGTGCTCATAAAAAGCTGGCCACCCTTTTCTTTGAACCCAGCACCAGAACTAGGCTCAGCTTCGAGGCGGCCATGCTGGAACTGGGTGGCAGCGTCCTCGGATTTTCCTCAGCCAACTCCAGCTCCGCAGCCAAGGGTGAAAGCGTAAGCGATACCATCCAGACTGTAGGCTGCTATGTGGATATTATCGCCATGAGACATCCTAAGGAAGGAGCACCCATTGTAGGTGCCAAGAGGACTACGGTTCCCATCATCAATGCGGGAGACGGGGGTCATTTCCATCCCACCCAGACTTTGACCGACCTGCTCACTATAAAGAGAAAGAAGGGAAGCCTTCACAATATGACCATCGGCCTTTGCGGAGACCTTAAGTTCGGCAGAACGGTACACTCCCTCATCGAGGCCATGCTCAGATACGAAGGCATCAAGTTTGTGCTCATATCACCTCAGGAGCTGAAGATACCCGACTATGTAAAGGAAAGAATGAATATGGAGGGTGCTCAGTGGAAAGAGGTGGAAACCTTGGAGGAAGCCGTGCCGGAGCTGGATGTGCTCTACATGACACGAGTTCAGAGAGAGCGTTTCTTCAACGAAGAGGACTACATCAGACTGAAGGACAGCTACATTTTAGACTTGGAAAAGTTATCTACGGCAAAGGAAAGCCTGACCATACTCCATCCCCTGCCCAGAGTAAACGAAATATCCGTTGAAGTGGACGATGACCCGAGAGCCTGCTACTTTTTCCAGGCTTTATGCGGAAAACACATCAGGATGGCATTGATACTTTTCTTGTTGGGAATAAAGAAGTAGAACGGAGGAAAATATGAATATAGACGGCGTAAGAAACGGAATAGTTCTCGACCACATTCAGGCGGGAAAGAGCATGGAAATATACGAGCTTTTAGGCTTGGACAAGGTGGACCATTGCGTGGCCATCATTCAGAACGTAACCAGCGCTAAATACGGAAAGAAGGATATTATAAAAATCGATGAGTTCATCGACCTGGACTATGATATCTTAGGCTTCATAGACAGCAATATCACTGTAAACCGTGTAAAAGACGGACAGCTGGAGAAAAAGCTCCACATGGAATTGCCTAAAACCTTGAAGAATGTAATCAAGTGCAAAAACCCCAGGTGCATAACCTCCGTGGAGCAGGAAATCGACCATGAGTACAGACTGGTCGACAGAGAAAACAAGGTGTACCGCTGTGTATATTGCGATGCGGAGCATAGGATAAAATAGCAAGCTGACTAAAATTCCCCTTGCAAAAGAGAAAAATCCATACTATTATATGTTTCTATAAGAAAGAAAAAAAATTTTTTGGAGGGATAATGGCAACAGCTAAAAAGGCAGACAGCAAGTCGGCAAAGAAAAAAACCTTAGTCATAGTGGAGTCTCCGTCTAAGGCGAAGACCATAGGAAAATATTTGGGAACCAACTACAAGGTAATAGCCTCCGTAGGACATATAAGAGATTTACCCAAGAGCAAATTGGGAATCGATATTGAAAACAATTTCGAACCTGAATATATTTCCATACGCGGAAAGGGAGACCTGATAAAGGAGCTTCGAAAAGAAGGGAAGACAGCGGATAGAGTGTTTCTGGCCACTGACCCGGATCGAGAAGGAGAGGCCATATCCTGGCATTTAGCATACCTTTTAGGCATAGACGCATCGGAATCCTGTCGAGTTACCTTTAACGAGATAACCAAGGACGCTGTTAAAAATGCCATGAAGGCGCCACGCCCTATCGATATAAAGCTGGTTGATGCCCAGCAGGCAAGACGAGTTTTGGACAGACTTGTAGGCTATCAGATAAGCCCCTTACTTTGGAGAAAGGTAAAGAGGGGCCTTTCTGCGGGCAGAGTACAGTCCGCAGCCCTTAAAATAATATGCGACAGAGAAAATCTCATCAAGGCCTTCATCCCACAGGAATATTGGAATATATTTGCCAACTTTAAAAAGGAAAAAGCATTTTCCGCCAAGCTGACCGAGTTTAAAGGCAAAAAGCTGACGGTGACAAGCAAAGCAGATGCAGAAAAGGCTGTGGCCGATTTGGACGCGGGAAAATATCTGGTAAAACAGATTTTGCGCAAGGAAAGAAGCAGAAAGCCCTTCGCTCCCTTTACTACCAGCAGCTTGCAGCAGGATGCGGCCAACAAGTTAGGCTTTACAACCAAAAAGACCATGATGGTGGCTCAGCAGCTCTACGAAGGTGTAGACGTGGCAGGCCAGGGCACCATAGGTCTTGTCACCTATATCAGAACAGATTCGGTGAGAATATCGGCAGAGGCCAAGGCAGCGGCTAAATCCTACATAGAGGATGTTTTCGGAAAAGCCTATTATGCAAACAATATCTTTTCCAACAAGAAAAAGGATATACAGGATGCACATGAAGCTATCAGACCAAGTAGAATAAATCTGGATCCGGAGACCATTAAGGCCTCTCTCACAAAGGACCAATACAGCCTGTACAGGCTCGTTTGGAGCAGATTTTTGGCTAGTCAGATGGCAGCGGCAAGGTTTGACAGCATGCAGGTGACCATAGAAAACGGAGATTACGGGCTTAAGGCCAACGGCTCCAAGCTTATTTTCGACGGCTACCTGAAGATTTATGCTACCAATTTGGACGAAGATAAGGACACGGTTTTACCGGAGCTGAAGGAAGGGGAGGAGCTGAAGGCTAAGGATACCACCTCTGAACAGAAGTTTACGGAGCCTCCTGCCAGATTTACGGAGGCCAGCCTGGTGAAAGAACTGGAGGAGAAAAATATCGGTCGCCCAAGTACCTATGCGCCTATAGTGGCCACCCTTATAGACAGAAAATATATAACAAGAAGCAAGAAAACCCTCCTTCCCACGGATTTGGGCTTTGTGGTAATCGCCCTCATGGAAGAGTATTTCAAGGAAATCGTAGATGCCAACTTTACTGCCGGCATGGAGGATAAGTTGGACGATATAGAAGCAAAATCCACCAATTGGAAGGATGTAATAAGGGATTTCTACGGACCCCTTAAAGAGGAGCTGGAAATCGCCGACAAGGCTATAGAAAAGGTGAAGCTGGAGGACCAGCTTTCCGGAGATATGTGCGAGCTGTGCGGCAAACCTATGGCCATTAAATCCGGCAGATTCGGAGAGTTTTTGGCCTGCACCGGCTACCCGGACTGCAAGAACACCAAGCCTATCGTTAAGTCTATAAATGTAAAGTGCCCCGATTGCGGAGGGGAAATAGTGGCCAAGCGAGGACGCTCGGGAAAGGTGTTTTACGGCTGCAACAACTACCCCAACTGTACCAGAGCCTTTTGGTATAAGCCTACCGAAAAGAAATGTCCCGAATGCGGTGAACTTTTATTGGAAAGACACTTGAAAAACATTAAACTTACATGTTCAAATGCTAAATGTGGATATAAGGAATAAATTAGGAGGACTATATTTATGATACAGTTTCATGCGACTACCATATGTGCCGTCAAGCGGGGACCCGATGACTTGGCCATAGGTGGCGACGGACAGGTCACTATGGGGGAATCCGCCATAATGAAGAACGGCGCCAAGAAAGTCAGAAAGATATATAAGGGTACCGTATTGTCAGGCTTTGCAGGTTCTGTGGCAGATGCCTTCACCCTGACGGAAAAATTCGAGAGAAAATTAGAGGAGCATTCCGGCAACCTGAAGAAGGCAGCCGTTGAATTGGCTCAATCATGGAGATCGGATCAGGGCATGAGAAATCTGGAAGCTCTGATGATAGTCATGGATAAAGAAGAAATGCTGGTAATATCAGGAAACGGCGAAGTAATCGAGCCGGATCAGGATTTTGTAGCCATCGGCTCCGGCGGCAATTATGCTTATGCAGCAGCCAACGGCCTATATAATCATACAGATATGAGCGCAGAGGAAATCGTGAGGGAATCTCTCAAGATAGCCAGCTCCATCTGTGTATACACCAACGACAATATATCCGTTGAAGTTTTGAAGGAGGGTAAATAGCATGGTAAGTAAATTATACAGCATGACTCCTAAAGAAATAGTGGCGGAGCTGGATAAGTACATCATAGGACAGGCGGAAGCCAAGAAATCTGTGGCCATCGCCCTGAGAAACAGGTACAGAAGAAGCCTGCTGCCAGACGAGATGAGGGAGGAAATCACTCCTAAAAACATTTTGATGATGGGGCCTACAGGCTGCGGTAAAACCGAGATAGCTCGCCGTCTGGCCAAGCTTATGGACGCACCCTTTGTCAAGGTGGAAGCCACCAAGTTTACGGAAGTAGGCTATGTGGGAAGAGATGTGGATTCCATGGTCAGAGACCTGGTAGAGGCCTCCATGAGGGTTACAAAACAGAGCAAAATAGAAGAAAAATACTATATGGCCGATAAAATCGTAGAGGAACAGCTGCTGGAAGCCCTGGTGCCCGGCAAAAACAAAAAGAAGGCTCCTGCTCAGAACAAGAGTCCCTTTGACTTCCTCATGAATAATGGCGGTTTTAAGAGCCAGAAGCAGGAGTATTTGGAAGGCCAGGCCGCCAAGGAAGAAGCCTCCAAAGAGGATTTGGATGTGGAAATGGCAAGGGAGCAGGTGAGAGAGCAGCTCCGTCAAGGTCTTTTAGAGGAGCAGATCATCGAGATAGAGGTTCTGGCTCAGCCTAAGGGAAACCAGCTGGATATGTCCAACGAAGGCATGTCCATAGCCATAGGAAACATCTTCGGTGATATGATGCCGGAGAAAACCAAGAAGAAGACATGCTCCGTAAAGGAAGCGAGAAAGATTTTGCGGGAGCAGGAGGCACAGAAGCTCCTGGATATGGATCAGGTTTCCGATGAGGCTGTGGAAAACGCCGAGCAGAACGGAATCATATTTATAGATGAGATAGACAAGATAGCCTCAGGATCCAGGATGACCTCCGGTGCCGACGTGTCCAGAGAGGGAGTTCAGAGAGACATTCTCCCCATTGTGGAAGGCTCTGTCATCAACACTAAATACGGGCCTGTAAAGACTGACCATATTTTGTTTATAGGAGCAGGAGCATTTTCCGTGGCCAAGCCTACGGATTTAATCCCCGAGCTTCAGGGACGTTTCCCCATAAGAGTAACCTTGGAAAGCCTTACAAAAGAAGACTTTGTAGAGATCCTCACTCAGCCTGAAAATGCTTTGACCAAGCAGCATAAGGCCCTTTTGGAAACGGAAAATGTGGAAATCGAATTCACCGATGATGCCATCGATGAAATCGCCACCATATCATATATGATGAACGAGCAGACGGAAAACATAGGTGCTCGAAGACTTCACACGGTTATGGAAAGGCTGTTGGAGGACATTTCATACAACATTCCGGAAATGGAAGAGGAGAAGCTGACAATAGACCGGGAGTATGTGAGGGAGCGCTTCAAGGAAACCATCGACGCCGAGGACCTGGACAGATATATTCTGTAAAAAGAAAGAGAGAAGTCGTATGTCCAAGAAATTTTTAGATAAGATCAGAAAGCTTAATTGGGTTCTGTCGGAGAGCACCACCGGGAATCTTTCCTACGAGGAGCTGAGTCGTATTTTAAGTGAGCTGATACTTTCCAATGTCTATATCATAGACCATGAGGGAAAAGTATTAGGAGTGGCCTACAGAAATGCATCGGACACCTCCGCCGTGGAGGATGAGCTTGGAACGCCCAAGATACCGGAAGCGGATAACCTTAAGTTTTTGGGCATAAAAGAGACCAAGGAAAACCTGGTAGGAGAGGAATTGATTCCCATCTTGGGCGAAGCCTATAAGCTGAGGGAAAAATTCCACATGATAGTGCCTATAATATGCGGAAGCCAGAGGCTGGGGACCCTGCTTTTGGCCCGCTATGAGGAAAAATTCAACGAAGAGGACATCGCTCTTTGCGAATACGGCGCTACGGTAGTGGGGCTGGAAATACAGCGAAACCATCAGTTGGCTCGCCTAAAGGAGAGAAGCCAGCAGATAGCCGTAGATATGGCCATGGATACCCTGTCATATTCGGAAAAGGATGCCTTGGATAAGATTCTCATGGCCCTGGAGGATACCGATGAAGGTATAATCGTAGCCAGTAAAATTGCCCATCAATACGGACTGACCAACTCCATCATAGTAAATGCTTTGAAAAAGATGGAAAGCGCAGGCCTTTTGGAATCCAAATCCCTGGGGATGAAGGGCACATACATAAAGATAATCAACCCATACGTAAGAAAATAAGCCCATAGAGATACCTCCTATGGGCTGAGGTATTTATAGACATGCTGAGATTTAATGAAAACAACGAAGTTATAACTGAAGATAGCTACACGGCCATTTTAGTCGGGCTCCAAAGGGGAGAGGATATTTCCTATTCCATGGAAGAGCTGAAAGGCTTGGCGGAGGCCGCCAATGTGGAGGTCATAGGTCAGATGATACAAAATCTGGAAAGACCCAACACCGCCACCCTCATAGGCAAAGGCAAGGTGGAAGAGCTGGCGGAAATGGTTGAAAACATGGAAGCCGATACGGTGATTTTCAACGACGAGCTGACGGGAATGCAGCTGAGAAATATCGAAGATGCCGTAGGTGTCCGCGTCATAGACAGGACTATTCTGATATTGGACATCTTTGCAAAGAGGTCCACCACC
>JBHADF010000053.1:0-13761 GCA_041854955.1 Anaerovoracaceae bacterium
CTCTTCGGCAAAGACTGCATGGGGTATCTTGGCAGGCATTATGATAGCTTCGCCCGCTTTCACTATATGATCTACTCCGCCTACGGTAAAGCGGCCTGTTCCTTCAAGGACCAGAACCATAGCATCTCCCGTAGAGTCGTGGGAGCTTATGGCCTCACCTTTTGAAAAGGCAAAGAGGGTAACGCCCACATAGGGGTTCTGTACCAAGGTCTTGCTGCTTATCTCACCTTCTTTAACTGATATTTCCTCTTTCAGGCTAAGCACCTTTTCGTGCTGAATGTTTTTAATATATTCCATGTTTATGTCCTCCTTTGTTTTTCTATATAGTAGCACGGCCGGAGGCAGCCGTATGTTGTCAAAACAACAAAATAAAACTTTTTATTACCTGTGGCCCCCCGTATGGGCGAAGGGGGTTACCAGACTCCGGCACGAACCACCACATAATCCACCATGGCCTTGACCGCTTCCATATCCATATCCCCCTCTTTTCCTTCAGAGGTTACGATTAAGTTATGGGGCTGGTAGATGTTGTTGCAGGCATAAAGCATGGTTCTTTCCCCGTCCCTCTTGGCATACTCAGGATTGGTCAGCAGTCCCTTATGTTCTATATAGATAGGAGTGCCCGATTTGGTCATGACCGTAAAGTCGGGATAGACGGTGGTCCAAGAGTTTTCCTGTTCCGGCCGCATCAGCTGCAAGGCCTTCTCGTAGTACCACTCAACGCCGCTGCTGTAGAGAAGCTCGGCGATAGCGGCCTCTGCTCTGGTCCTCACCATGAGCCCGAAGGAGGTTCTTATTTTAAGCTGTTCCCTGTACATGGGGTGCTCCGAGGGCGGCGGGGAATTGGTAGACGGGGAAAGAGGGTTTACCTCATTCCAATAGGCCTTTGAAAGCTTCTCCATAATATCCGCTACTTCGCAGGGTCTATATTTCTTTATAAAATCTTCCTTAAGCTTTATGTTATTCTTAAGGGCCTCGCATAGGATGTTTGAAAACTTAGCTCTCTGTATCCTCTTTACTTTTGGATGATTGTCGCCACCTATATATTTTCGGATACCGTCTTTTCCCGTCAGATAATAGTATCTCAGCCTATCGCTTCCGGCCAGCTTATATGATAATCTGCCCCATTCCTCACAGCTGCCTTTATAAGCGGCTAACCTTCTGTTATCCTTTTCCAGACTTATCTCCATGTAATCTCTTATGTCCATACTCGCCCTCCATTATTTTCCATATTTTACCATAAGGCGGGGTTTGGCGCAAGGATTAACTGTAATTTTTTTCCAATTTGTAATCGTGTCGGCCTCGGCGGCGAAGGTGGTTGGTGCGGATTCGCTCTTTTCCTAAATTTCGCACCAATGAAATTGGTGCGGTTTTGGCGATTTCTCCAGTTTTGCACCAATATCAGCCCCTCCTATTGGTGCGGATTTCCCGGTTCTTCAGGATACGCACCAATTTTGAGGGTTTTCATTGGTGCGGTTTTTCCCAAACAGGCCAGTTCCGCACCAATAGTTCCTCCGGGACTGGCGTTAAACCCTTCCATCCCCGGAAAGCAGCCGCGGGAAAGTCTGCGCTATCATCCCTCCACACGCAAAAACACCCGAGGAGCTCGGGTGTTTAAAATTCCTACCATTATGTATATCATGCGGCGGCGGATTTTCTGAAGGGGGCTGCTACCAGTCCGATTACGAGACCGATGAGGGCAGGTACCACCCAGCCTAAGCCTAAATCGGCGAAGGGCAGGATTCCGCGGGCGAAGGCCACGAAGGCGTCCAGGCCCAAGGATGTTGCCAGTTCAGTGGGCAGTGCTCCGCAGAAGTCTACCAAAGCTGCCAAGAAGGTGAACAGGGTCACCATCTGATAAACGATTTTGGCGTTTCCGAAAAGCTTTCCGCAGAGGGAAAGGAAAATCATGGTGATTGCCAAGGGGTACAGCAGCATGAGCACGGGCACCGCATAGGTGATGATGGCGGTGAGGCCAACGTTGGATACAGCGAACGAGAATGCTGTAAACAGTATTGCCCAGAATCTGTAGCCGGGGGTCTTGGGGAACATGGTGGTGAAAATCTCTGCGCAGCTGGTAACCAGGCCGATGGCTGTTTTCAGGCAGGCGAAGAAGATTATCAACGCCAAGATGATGGTTCCGGTGCTTCCGAAATAGTGTCCTGAAATGTCGGCGAGGGCTACGCCTCCGTTTTCGGAAAGCTTAGCATAGCCAAGGGATTGAGCTCCCATTACTGTGATGGCCGCATAGATGACAGCCATGAGGATTCCGGCAAAGATTCCTGACTTGATGGTGTTATTTCTGATAGCCTCCGGCTTTTCCACGCCGAGGCCCTTGATGGCATTTATTACGATTACACCGAAGGCAAGGGATGCGATTCCGTCCATGGTGCCATAGCCTTCGATAAAGCCCTTAAAGAGAGGGCTGCCGCTGTACGCCGCATCTGCGGGAAGTCCTGAGGTAGGTGCACCCGGATTTATCAGGGCATATACTACCAGCACTGCCAGAGATACCAGGAACAGGGGGTTCAAAATCTTTCCTACCCATGTCAGTATGCCGCTGGGCTTCAGTGAGAAGAACAGCACGATGGCGAAGAACACCAAAGAGAAAATGGCAAGGCTAAGCTTGGATTCTCCTCCTAAAACAGGTGTGATTCCCACGGAGTAAGGTGTGGTGCAGCAACGGGGAATAGCAAAGAAGGGTCCGATAGTCAGATAGATGGCGCAGGTGAAGAAGATGGAATATTTCTTCCCTACAGTTTCGCTCATCTCTACCAGATTTTTCTTGTGGCTTACGCCCAGGGCGGCTACGCCTAAAATGGGAATGGTAACGCCGGTAATTATAAAGCCGATGATAGCCGGCCATACCTGACCGCCGGCCAGCTGGCCCATGTGCACGGGGAATATAAGGTTGCCCGCTCCGAAGAATAGTCCGAAGAGCAAGCTGGAAATAGTTATTATTTCCTTAAAATCCAATTTCTCTCTCATTAAATAAGTCCTCTCATTTCCTTCCATTCTATATGCCTGATGGCACTTCCCCAAAAGACATGGTGGTATTATACTTAAAACCGTCGGACAAATCAAGAGTTTTCCTGTGTTTTAACACAATTTTTGCGAGATTTTTGCCCACAAAAAGAAGCCTGTCAGGCTTCCTTTCGCGTGTATATATCTTACTTATCAGGGAGAATCCGCTTACTTCTTTTCACGTTTAAAGCACATAAACCAGTCTAAGCAGTATTGGTCTTCGTCTTTGCTTTCCATTCTTTCCTTGGCGACGCCGCAGCTGCCTGCCGTCGGAACGATTACATCGTCTCCCGGTCTCCAGTCTGCCGGTGTGGCTACCATGTCCTTGTCGGCCTTCTGAAGGGCCAAGATGATTCTCTTGATCTCGTCAAAGTTACGGCCTGTTGATAATGGATAGTAAAGAATGGTTCTGATAACCCCTGCAGGGTCGATTATGAATACGGCACGAACGGCCTGTGTGTTGGACTGGCCCGGCTGAATCATACCGTACTTATTGGCAACCTCCATCTTGATGTCCTCGATGAGAGGGAAGCTTACATTTATATTTTTAAGACCCTTCCATTCCAATTCCTGAATTTTGCGGAGCCAAGCGATGTGGGCATAGAGGGAGTCCACCGACAGCCCTACCAGCTTTACATTCAAGGCTTCAAACTCGTCTATCATGGAACCGAAGGTCATGAACTCGGTAGTACATACAGGTGTAAAGTCTGCCGGGTGGGAGAATAGTATAACCCACTTGCCTTCAAAATCCTGAGGGAATTTGATATCACCCTGGGTGGTCTTGGCCTCGAACTCCGGCGCCTTATCTCCGATTAACGGCATTGTGTAATAGTTTTCCATTTTTATAACCTCCTTTTTATTTATATGTTTTCGGTTAGCGGATTTGGGGTTAACGCGGTTGCTTACGGCTTCCGGTGGATTCTGGAAGCTTTCGGCGGCTTTCGGCAGCTTTTGGCGGTTACCCTTTGCTAACTTGTTTTTAGTGTACCACCTTATGTCTTGGATGTCAATGGCCGTGGGGCCTGGTTGCGTGACTTTGTCACTTTTGGGCATGGGTGCGGCGGCGGGGGCGGATTTTTCGGGGGCTCGGCGGGGCGGATTTTCCGTGGTCTCGGCGAAAAATCATACCAATCCGGCTCTTTTTCCTAATTTGGCTAGAGAAACGGGAAAAACTGTCATACCAAAATCCCTCTAAAATGCTCTTTGGTGTGATTACCCCTTTAAAACCAGTCAAAAATGGAAATTTCATCATGCCAAACGGTCCCAAAACAGTCCAATGGTATGATTTTCTACAAGGTCAAGATCTCATAGCTCCCTTCGGAAAAAATCAGCAAAATCACACCAAATCACCTGCAACAGTTTATTGACTTTACAGGCTTTTAAGCGTAAAATCGGAGGTGACAGGAGGCACTACTTATGAATTCAAAACCGACAAATAAATTTTTACAGGAGGCCAGGCGGCTTATCATCTTGTCCGTAGCGGCGGCGGTCATCGCCTTCAATCTGAAGAGCTTCGTCAGGACAGGAGATTTGATTCCGGGAGGCTTCAGCGGAATCGCCATATTGATACAGCATGTTTTGAACAGATATTTAGGAATCCAGGTGGCATTTTCATTTCTGTACCTGCCCCTTAACCTGATTCCCGCCTACATCGGCTTCAGGTTTATAGGCAAGAAATTCACCCTTTACTCCTTCTATGTGGTGGCCCTGTCCAGTGTGCTGACGGACATATTCCCCGTCTTTACCATAACCTATGACACCCTGCTGATCTCCATCTTCGGCGGCCTTGTCAGCGCGTCGGCCATCAGCCTTTGCCTCATGCAGGGAGCCAGCGGCGGCGGAACGGATTTCATATCCATATATCTTGCGGAGAAAAAGGGCATAGACGCTTGGAATTACATATTCATCGCCAACGCTTGCATACTGGTTATCGCCGGCCTGCTCTTCGGCTTTGACAAAGCCCTGTACTCCATAATTTATCAGTTTACCAGCACCCAGGTTTTGGGGGCCTTATATAAAAACTATCAGCAGGATACCTTGCTCATCGTTACGGACCAACCTTCGGCGGTCTACGGCAGGATTCGGGAGCTGACTCACCATGACGCCACCCTGATTCACGGCATCGGCTGTTTTGAAGGTTCCGATAAGAGCATCCTCTACTCCGTCATCGGCAGAGCCCAGGTGGGAAAGGTTATTACCGCCATAAAGCTGATAGACTCCAAGGCCTTTATCAATGTCATAAAAACGGAACAAGTCAACGGAAGATTTTACCGCCCGCCTACACTGTAGGCGGTTTTTTATTGGGGCCGGCAGATCTTTCCAGGCCCCAAACAAAAAAGACCCCGCAGGGTCTTTACAAAGTTATGCGCATATATGTTTTCCGAAGCAAGCTGCTACAAGTCGCCTCTGCCCTCCAGAGATTTCAGCAAAGTAACCTCATCGGCATACTCCAAATCCCCGCCTACGGGCAGGCCGTGGGCCAGCTTGGTGACCTTTATTCCCGCCGGCTTGATGAGGCGGCCTATGTACATGGCCGTAGCCTCCCCTTCAATGTTAGGGTTGGTGGCGATGATGACTTCCTTCACATCATTTTCCTGAAGCCTCTTTATGAGGGATTTCAGGTTGATGTCCTCCGGCCCGATGCCGTCCATGGGGGAAAGCACGCCGTGGAGCACATGGTAAAGTCCGTCAAAGGCCTTGGTTCTCTCCATGGCCATAACGTCCTTTGGCGCCTCCACCACGCAGATAACTTCTTGATTTCTCGCCGGGTTGCTGCAGATGGAGCAGGGGTCCTCCTCGGTTAAATCTCCGCAGACGGAGCAATATTTCAGCTGTCGCTTTGCGGAAACTATGGCTTCTGCCAGCCTCTCCGTCTCCTCCGCCTCCATGTCGATAATATGAAAGGCCAGCCGCTGAGCCGACTTACTGCCGATGCCCGGCAGCTTGGAAATTTCGTTTATTAACTTGGCTAAGGGTCTGGGGTACTGCTTCATATTACAATCCCGGTATTCCCAGTCCTCCGGTAATCTTGCTCATCTCATTGCCGGAAATCTCTTCTATCTGTCTCAAACCTTCGTTTATGGCTACCATTATCAAATCCTGAAGCATTTCAATGTCATCCGGATCTACTACCTCCGGCTTCAGCTGAAGGCTTACCAGCTCCTTCTTTCCGTTGACAGTAACCGTAACGGCACCGCCGCCGGCAGTGGTGGTAACTTCCTTTTCCTCAATTTCAGCCTGGACTAATTCCATCTGTCTCTGCACGGCCTGCATCTGCTGAAGCTGCTTCTGCATATTTCCGCCGCCCATGCCTCCCATGGCCTGGGGCTTCTTGGTCTTGCCTGCTCTCATTCCTTTTCCCATATTATAATTCCTCCGTTAATCACTGTATTTCTACTTCAATATTTAAAATCTCCGAAACCGACTTGGCCAGCTCTGCCGAATCCGGCTTTTGGCTGCCTCCGGCACCTTTCACCACGCAACACATCTTAAGGGGTCGTCCCGTTCTTCTGGCCATCAGGGTTTCAACTATTTCCCTCTTCTGCTCCGCAAAGCGCCGGGTGAAATCGCTGTTGGCAGTCAGGGTGAAGGTGGCCTCTTCAATTTTAGAAAGGCAAACCCCGTTTCTCATCAGGTTGAAGCTGCCCGCCTCGTTTTCTCCGGCCTCCAAGACTTCTTGCCAGATTCTTTCCAGCTCCTCATCTCCGTCGCAACAGGCCGGCTCTATAGTGGGTTCTCCCAAGCCTAAGCTTTCGGGCTTCATGTTTGCAGCCTGTGGCTCCAAAGAATCCACCGGTTCGGCAAAATCCGCCCCCTCGGCAAAATCCGCTCCCCCGGCAAAATCTGCCGCCCCGGCTTCATCGTCTATTTGCGATGAATCTTGGTTCCGGGTTGGGCTTGGCGTGACCGTTCCTCCGGCGGCGGCACCGCTTCCCGCCCCGGTCTCCACCCTTGCAGGCTTTCCTTGGGAAAGGGGCTTCCGCTCCTGCCTCAGTTCTCTCCCGGGCTCCTCCAATAAATCCGTGGCGATGGCCACAATGGCCAGCTCCATGAGAATTCTGGGCTGAGTGGACCAGCGAGCTTCGTTTATGGTGTTCGACAACCGTATTATATTATCGTTTATTTCCTCCAGAGAAATGTAGCCGCTCTGCTCCGCCAGCTTGGCTATGTTTTCCGCAGACATGTTTATCACATCCTCCGGATTCTTGATAAATTTCGTTATGAGCAGGTTCCTGTAGTGGGCCATCCAGTCCTTCATCAGCTGCTTCACGTCTTTGCCGTCTGCCAAGGCCTCATCCAGCAAAATCAATGCCTCCGACACCTTCTTCAAATAGACGGCCTCCGTCAGCCTGAGGAAAAACTCCTCTCCCACGGCACCGATGTATTCCAGCACCGCCTCTCTGTCCAGCTGCTTCTCTCCCGAAGCCAGCACCTGATCCAGCAAGGACATGCCGTCACGGACTGAGCCGTCGGCACCGTTGGCCAGCAGCTTCAAAGCGCTTTCGCTTACAGCCACGCCCTTATCCCGGCAGATTTTCCGCATGGCCTCTCCCAGTATGGATGCGGGCACTCGCTTGAAATCCAGCCGCATACATCTGGAAAGTATGGTAGGCGGCAGCTTCTGAGGCTCCGTGGTGGCCAGGATGAAGATAACATTTTCCGGCGGTTCCTCCAAGGTTTTAAGCAAAGCGTTGAAGGCCCCTGAGGAAAGCATGTGAACCTCGTCTATGATATATACCTTTTTCCTGCCTACGGCCGGCGGATATTTTACGCTTTCCCTAAGTTCTCGGATATTTTCCACACCGTTGTTGGAGGCGGCGTCAATCTCGATGACATCCATAAAGGTACCTTCCTTTATGGCGAGGCAGTTGGAACACTCTCCGCAAGGGTGTTCCCCGGAACCTGTGCAGTTCAGGCCCTTGGCGAGAATTCTGGCTGTGGTGGTTTTTCCCGTACCACGAGTACCGCAAAACAGATATGCGTGGTTCACGCTATCGTTGGCTAGCTGGTGTTTCAGGATTTTTACGATGTGCTCCTGACCGAGAATTTCAGAAAAAACCTCCGGTCGCTGAGCTCTGTATAGGGCGGTGTACATGGGAATCTCCTCGCTGCAAGATATTAAAATTGCCCTTAAAGAGCCACGCTTGGTTTTGGAGAAGGCTAATCTGCGGCACATAAGAACTTCCGCTTATTGCTGCTTCCTTCCGGACCTGACAAGGTTCACGGCATCCCATTGCGCAGGACCCAAACCATACCAGGCGAAGCTCTTTAAGGACAATTATTTGTATTGTTTACTATACCATTTTTTAGGGCCACGGTCAAGGGTTGTATTGGGGGCCTTTAGAGCAAATTTGCCATAGGTTTCAGGTTCCGGGATTTGAGATGTGGGATTTGGGCCGGAGGCTGGAGTTAAGCCACTTTGAGCAAAACATGAATTTTGGCTTAAATTTTCGCCCTTTTTTAGAGCAAAATCGGCCTTCCGTGGCCAATTTCCCCTGATTCTCCCTGTTTTCAGCAGAATTTTTAAGCCTATTTTACTTTTTTTGCAAAATCGGCTTAACTACCACTTTTTTCCGCCTCATCGAAGCCCCCAGCCGGTCAGCCCCGCTCCGCAAAGACCTCACCCCGGGCATCCCCACCTCGCAAAGCCCTCAGCTGAAAAAGCTGTACTCCGGCAAAGCCCTCAGCTGAAAAAGCTGCACTCCGGCAAAGCCCCTCCAGCCGGCCATCCCCGCCTCGCAAAAACACCCGAGTATCCTCGGGTGTGTCTTTCCAAAATCAGCCTCCAAGATAGGCCTTCTTCACCTGTTCCGAAGCGGCCAGCTCTGCGCCGGTTCCCGACAGGATGATGCGGCCCGTTTCCAAAACATAGGCTCTGTGGGCTACGGACAAAGCCATCTGGGCGTTCTGCTCTACCAGCAGAATAGTGGTGCCCGCCTTGTTCAGCTTTACTATTATATCGAAAATCTGCTCTACAAGAAGTGGTGCCAATCCCATGGAGGGCTCGTCCAGCATGAGAAGCTTAGGCTCACTCATGAGGGCTCTACCCATGGCCAGCATCTGCTGCTCGCCACCGGACAGGGTTCCTGCCACCTGCTTTCTTCGTTCCTTTAAGCGGGGAAACTGTTCGTAGACCTTTTCCATATCGAGGGATATGTTGGCCTTGCCTCTGGTGAAGGCTCCCATCTCCAGATTTTCCTCAACGGACATCTGGAGGAAGACCCGTCTGCCTTCAGGCACCTGTGCCAAGCCTCGTTCCACCACCTTGTGGGCGGGTAGATGGGATATGTCTTGACCCATAAAGCTGACGGAGCCTGTTTTGCTGCGAAGAAGTCCGGAAACGGTTTGCAGGGTAGTGCTTTTCCCTGCGCCGTTGGCGCCTATGAGGGTTACGATTTCTCCTTGGTTTACATCAAAGGATATACCCTTTAACGCGTGAATGGCACCGTAATACACATTCATGTTTTCCACGGATAAAAGCTTTTCCATCAGCTGTCTCCTTTCTTCTTGCCTAAGTAGGCCTCGATTACCACCGGATTGGACTGGATTTCCTCCGGTGTTCCCTTGGCTATGATTCTGCCGTAGTTGAGCACGCCTATGCCTTCACAGATGCTCATGACCAGACTCATGTCGTGCTCGATGAGCAAAATAGCTATCTGCAGGGTGTCTCTTATCTTCTTTATGTTTTCCATCAGCTCCGCCGTTTCGGAAGGGTTCATGCCTGCCGCCGGCTCGTCTAACAGAAGTATCTTCGGGTTTGTCGCCAGGGCTCTCACAATTTCAAGCCTACGCTGAGCACCGTAGGGAAGAGAGTCTGCTCTGTAGTTTGCCATGTGCTCCATGTCAAAGATGGACAACAGCTCCAAGGCCTTTTCGTGGGCCTTCTTTTCCTCTCTCCTGTACTTAGGTCCATGGAAAATTCCGGAGAGGAGGCCGTACTTCATATCCGTTTCCATGGCCGCCTTTACATTTTCCTCCACAGTAAGCTTGTTGAAAAGTCTGATGTTTTGGAAGGTTCTGGCGATGCCGGCCTTATTTATCTGAGTAGTGGTCATGCCTGCCGTGTCCTTGCCGTCAAAGAGGAAGGTTCCTCTGGTAGGCTGGTAAACCTTGGTGAGCAGGTTGAAGGTTGTGGTCTTTCCCGCACCGTTGGGTCCGATGAGAGCTGCGATTTCCGTTCTTCCTATGGAAATGCTGAAATTATCTACCGCAGTAAGGCCTCCGAAGTCGATTCCCAAGCCTTGAATGTCAAGGATAGGAGTCTTGTCCTTGTCCCTTTCCGGCAGGAAGCCCCCCTCGTAATACTTGTCATCGGGGCTGTAGATTTCCTTGCTGTCCCATATTTTATGCTGTTCTATGTCGTCGACTCTGTTCTGTCTGACTTCCATCTTACGCCCCTCCTTTCGCAGGTTTTCTCTTTGGCATCAGCTTGCCCGCATATTTTGCTATGTATCCCTTAACTACCGGGTTGTAAGTGCCTATCATTACAAGGATGAGCACCACCGCATATACCATCATACGATAGTCGGAAAATTCTCTGAGAGCTTCCGGCAAAACGGTGAGCACTGTGGCCGCCACCATGCCGCCCCAGATGTTTCCGATGCCGCCTAACACCACGAATACCAAGATGAGCACGGAAGTGTTAAAGCCGAATTTGGCCGGAGCCAGAGTGGAATAGTTGAGGCCGAACATGACGCCGCCCATGCCTGCCAGAGCAGCACTTATGACAAAGGCGGTCAGCTTGTATCTCATTACATTGAGGCCTACAGACTCGGCAGCTATGCGGTTATCTCTTATGGCCATAATGCTTCTGCCCTGCTTGCTGTTTATGATGTTTTGCACTATGAACAGGGTTACGAGCACCAGTATAAAGGCAGCTGTAAAGGTGGCCAATTTCATGGTGGCCGTGGCTCCCATAGGTCCGTTGAGGATCATCTTTCCTCCCTCTGCCAGGTTGATTTTTTCAGCCTTTACGGCGATATGGAGCCCCGAGGAGTCCATGCCCACATAGAGAATGTTCATTATATTTCTTATGATTTCGCCGAAGGCTAAGGTTACGATGGCCAGATAGTCGCCCCTCAGTCTGAGCACGGGGATACCTATTAAAAATCCCGCCAAGCCTGCGCAAAATCCACCTACCAGAAGTGCTATTATAAGCCTCAGCTCTCCCGAAGCCATTATAGGCTGTAAATAGGTGGCAGCCACCACTCCCGAAAAGGCTCCTACGCTCATAAAGCCGGCATGGCCTAAGCTGAGTTCTCCGGAAATCCCTACTACCAAGTTGAGGGAAACAGCCATTATCATATACACGGCGATGGGCACAAGCTGGCCCTGTAAGGCGCTGGAAATGGCTCCTGTTTTAGAGAGCAGGGTCATAACCGCAAAGCCTGCAATAACCATTCCGTAGGATATGATTTCGTTCTTTTTGTATTTTGATATTTGCATTTTCATATCCTCACCTATACCTTTTCATTGACCTTTTTGCCCAGAAGCCCGGTTGGCTTCACCAGGAGCACCACTATGAGCACGCCGAAGACTATGGCGTCGGAAATTTCCGTAGAAATATATGCTCGGGTGAAAACTTCTATGAGACCCAGGAGCAGACCTCCCAGCATGGCTCCCGGAATGGAGCCGATGCCTCCGAATACGGCGGCCGTAAAAGCCTTTATACCGGGCATGGCACCGGTGGTGGGCATCAAGGTGGGATAAGCCGAGCAGAGGAGCACCCCTGCCACCGCCGCCAAAGCGGAGCCTATGGCAAAGGTCATGGAAATAGTGGAATTCACATTTATACCCATGAGCTGGGCGGCACCGTTATCCTCGGAAACGGCACGCATAGCCTTTCCCATCTTAGTCTTCCCCGTAAAGAGGGTCATTCCTATCATTATAACGACGCAGGCCAAAATGGTGAAGATGGTCTCCGGTGTGATTACCAGCTGTCCGCCGAAAAGCTTCAGGCTTTCCATTTTAAACACGGAGGTGAACACCTTAGGTGCACTGCCCCATATAAGCAAAGCCGCATTTTGCAGAAAATATGATACGCCTATGGCGGTTATGAGCACCGCCAGGGAGCCTGCGCTGCGGAGGGGCTTGTAGGCAAGCCTTTCTATTATGATACCCAGTGCCGTGCAGACTACCATGGAAAGCACCACCGAAAGAGCCGGCGGCAGATTCATGTAGCCTACGCCGATAAAGGACATATATGCGCCTATCATGATTACATCGCCATGGGCAAAGTTGAGCATTTTGGAAATGCCGTAAACCATGGTGTAGCCCAATGCGATGATAGCATATACACTGCCCAGGCTGAGTCCGTTTGTAATAGATGTTAATAAAACCATAAGTTTCACCTCAAAATTGTTTAAGAATACCGATATAGCTGTTTCCATATATCGGTATTCTCTGATTTATCGTTTAGTTGTTTTTGGCGGATTTTGCGCAAAAGCTATGCGCTCCGCCGAATTTCTATTAAAGGTCCTTATACTGTCCGTCCTGGATGAGACAAACTACGGGAGCCTTGGATACTTCACCGTTGGTTCCCCAGGTCATGTCGGAGCCTGTAAGGCCGGAGTAGGTAAATTCTTTGGTAAAGGTTCCTACAAGAGTTTCGCAAAGCTCAGCAGGTGTCTTGTCGGTGCCTGCTCCTGCCTTAACCATAGCGTTGTAGATAGCGTATACTGCGTCATAAGCATCGGCTGCGAACTGGTTAGGAGTTTCCTTGTAAGCCTCTTCATACTTGGATACGAAGTTCTTTACCTTTTCGTTGTCTGACCAGGGGTTGAAAGGTGTCATGAGCATTACGCCGTCTGCCAGGCTCTTGTCGAAGCCTTCCATAGCCAAGATGCCGTCAAGTCCGTCTACTCCGAAGAAGGTGGGATCATAGCCCATGGAATCTGCCTGAGCAAGGATCAGGGATGCAGGTGTGTAGTAGATAGGTAAGAATACCAGGTCTGCTCCCGCTGCCTTTGCACCGTTTAACTGAACGGAGAAATCGGCGTTATCATCGGAGGAGAAGGTTCCTTCGTATACAAGCTCTACGCCCTTAGCCTTCATCTCTGCCTTGAAAGCATTGAATACGCCTGCGGAATATGCGTCAGCGTTGTTGTAGATGGCTGCTACCTTCTTGCCCAGCTTGTTTTCAAGCATGTAGTCTGCGGCTGTTTTGCCCAGGTTAGGGTCTGTAAAGCACATCTGGAAAACGTTGTCCTTGCCTGCTGTAACATCGGAGGATGAAGCGGAAGGTGTCAGCTGGAAAATTCTATCTGCATAAGTTTCGGAAGCTACTGCGATGCAAGGGCTGGTTGTGGTCGTACCCATGAGCACCTGCATGCCCCAGTCTTTCAGATTGTTGTATGCGTTTACGGCTTTCTCTGCATCGTGCTCGTCGTCCTGAGCATTCAGTTCAATTTTGAAGGGTCCGCCTGAGGCGTTGATTTCTTCTACCGCAACGGTGGCACCGTTCTTAACCGCATTTCCGTATACTGCTGCCGGGCCGGTAAGAGGCCCGATGGTTCCCATCTTAAGGACTGCAGTGGTGTTATTTTCTTCTCCGCCGCCATCGGCCTTCTTGTCTCCGCAAGCTGCCATGGTTAGGGTCATCATTGCCGCCATAGTTAGAGCGACCAGTGTCTTCGCAAAATTTTTTCTTTTCATCTTTTCTTCCTCCAAAGTGTTTTTTGATTTTTTGTTTTCCTGTTTTAGTGCTCAGGTGAAGTTTTGCTCGCCGTGACAGTCAGC
>JBHADF010000054.1:0-9269 GCA_041854955.1 Anaerovoracaceae bacterium
CATTTTACTTTTTCCTCCTAAATTCTCTTACAATATGACTAAAATTTATATATATCAATATCTTCTCCTCTTAGGCGAGGAAAGGATATTCATATCTTCTCTGTACTTGGCTACCGTCCGCCTGGACAGGTTTATGCCCTTTTCACCAAGTATTTCTACCATATCTTGATCGGAATAAGGTCGCTTTGGATCTTCACCATCTATTATTTCCTTTATAAAGCTCTTTATGCTGTTGGACGAAAGGCCTTCACCGTCGCTGCCGGTTATACCTCCCGAAAAGAAGTATTTGAGCTCAAAGACACCTCTCGGTGTCTGCATATATTTTCCATTTATGGAACGGCTCACCGTTGATTCATGGATGCCTAAATCCTCTGCCACCTCTCTCAGTGTCAAGGGCTTCAGATGCTTTGAGCCCAAATCAAGGAAAGCCTTTTGATGTTTAACCACCGTTTCAGCCACACTGTATATGGTTTGCTTTCTCTGGGCTATACTCCTAATGAGCCAGAGGGCCGAATTGTACTTGCTGTTTAAATATTTTGCCAGCTCTTCGTCTTCTGTAGTCTTTTTTGCAAGGCTCATATAGTAGGGGCTCACCATTAGGCGCGGAACAGTCCCCTCATTGGTCAATACCTGATAATCATCTTCCACCTTTTCGACTATTACATCGGGTATTATGTATTTTACGCTTTCTCCTGTGGAGAATTGCCTGCCCGGCTTAGGCTCCAGAGTTCTTATGAGATCAACTACCTCCTGAACCTCAGTTAAGGACATGCCGGCGGCCTTTGCCACCTTACCCAGCCTGTTTTCGCCTAAATCCTGCAGATGATTTCGGACTATGTATTCTATTTGGTCATCAAGGAGTCCCTTGGCATCCAACTGTATTAGGAGACACTCTTCCAAATTTCTCGCACCTACTCCGGCAGGTTCAAAGGTCTGAATGAGTTCAAGAGCCCGTCCTGCAAGCTCCTCACAGGTGTTGCAGGCCTTTGCCACCTTGGACAGTTCCAAAGTCATATATCCGTTTTCATCCAAGGCCTCTATTATGTATCTTCCCAGCTTTTTTTCTTCTTCACTGATATCTGCAAATATAAGCTGGGAGGAAAGATAATCCTCCAAGGTTTCATCCTTCGTGACAAATTGCTCGAAAGAGGTTTCCTCTCTGTCCTTCACATATTCCCACTGTTTATAGCTTATATCGTCATATTCAGCTTCCCTTATCTTTTCCCGCAGGTCAAAATCCGGCTCTTCAGTCTTTTCCGTAAGAGAGTCTTTCCGTTCCGGCTTAGGAGCTTCCTGACCGTATTCCAGCATGGGGTTTTGCAGCAGCTCCTCCTGTACGAACTCTTCCAGCTCGTGGGAATTAAACTGCAAAATTTGGATGGCCTGTATAAGCTCAGGTGTCATAGTCAGTTTCTGTGTCTGTTCAATTTTCAAATCATAGCCGATTTTCATTTCTTACACCTCTGCTCAGGGAAATCTCATATGCAAATATTATACCAAAATTTATCCTCTATTTCAAGCCCGGGAAACCTAATTGTCTCAAAGCCTCAAAAAGAATAATATTGGCCGAGTTGGACAGGTTAAAGGATCTTAGCCTTGTATCCGCACTCATGGGGATCCTTATGGCCATATCCTTGTGCTCTTCTATGAAGGGTCCGGGCAGACCGGCGGTTTCCTTTCCAAACATGAACATATCTTCATCTCTGTATTCTATATCCGAATATATCTGACCGCCTTTGGTTGTCGCCAGGAAAATTCTTCTGTCTCCCTTGCCGTAGGCTTCCATGAAGGCATCCAAGCTGCTGTGTATTTCCAACTTCACATAGGGCCAGTAATCCAGTCCTGCCCGTTTTACACTTTTATCATCGATGCTGAAGCCCAAGGGCTCAACCAGATGGAGTACTGTATCCGTCGCAGCACAGGTTCTCGCAATATTGCCCGTATTAGGCGGAATCTCCGGTTCTACAAAAACTATATGTAATGACATTTTATCCTCTCGTGAAGATAGCACATAGTATTCTATGTGCTATCTATTGTACTTCAATATCTTATAAGCTACTTATTTCCGCAGCATTTCTTATATTTCTTTCCTGAACCGCAAGGACAGGGGTCGTTTCTGCCGGGCTCCTTTTCCTTATGAACGATTTTGGAGCGCTTGAAGTCCTTCAGTATCTCCAGCTGCTTTTCCTCGGAAAGGATGGCATTCCACTGAGGTAAGCCGTAAAGATATTCTGCCTCTGCCTTAAGCATGTTGAAGAACAGCTTTTCCAAATCAACGGAAAATTCCAATTCTGTAGCTTCAGTTACCTTTTCAAGGTCAATTTCCTTGGTAAGACTGGAGTTTATGCCGTCCATAAAGCCCATAAATATAGTAGGATTTGCGTCAAACTTTTCAGCCAGCTCTGCAAAAGTACCCTTTAAGTTTTCCTTATGATTCTCAAGGATATATTCGTATATTCTCTTCTCAGTACTTGAATACTCCTCCCAGAACGCTTCAAATGTTTCATTTGTCTGAGAGTCCATCAATTCTGTCCAATTTTTGTATAAGCTCATTTTTCCCTCCGAGTTATTTAAATTTTAATTTATTATCTGATTTTACTAAATGGATTTTGCCACGGCAATAATGTCGCCTACTACGGCACTTCCCGTGGGCAGTGCTCCGGCGCCTCTGCCGTAAAACATCAGCTCATCTACCATATCTCCCGTCACATATACGGCGTTAAATTCATTTTTTACGCCGGCTAATGGATGGTCATTTTCAATGGCCTCCGGCTTCACCGAAAAAGACATTTCTCCGTCCTTAAGGGCTGCCTTAGCTATAAGCTTTATGGTTTTACCTACCGCTTTGGCCTTACTTATATCCTCCGGACTCACTTTCGTAATCCCTTCTCTAGGAATATCCTCCGGTTTCACATATCGGTCAAAGAGCAAAGCCATGAGTATGGTCAATTTGTTGGCTGCATCTATGCCTTCCACATCGGCAGTGGGGTCTGCTTCGGCAAAGCCCTTTTCCTGAGCCCCTTTCAAGGCATTTTCATAGGATGCCCCTTCCTCTGCCATCTTGGTTAATATATAGTTTGTGGTTCCGTTTAAGATGCCCTTTACTTCAAGAAAAGCATTGCCCTGAAGAGGATTCCTGATGGCTGTCAAAACCGGGATGCCTCCTCCAACGGAAGCCTCGAAAAGGAATTGCACCTTGTTATCCATGGCCGTCTCTTCCAGCAATTTGAAGCTTGCAGCCACCGCTGCCTTATTGGCGGTTACCACATGCTTTCCATGTTTCAAAGACTCCAGCATATAGGTTGTCGCCGGTTCAAGGCCGCCCAGAACCTCCACCACTAAATCTATATCCTCTGCGCTGATAATATCTGAAGCATTATCAGTAAACAGCTTCTCAGGAAGTCCTTCTTTAGGCCTTCTGTTAAAGATTCTTATTACTTCTATGTCCACGCCTGTGCGTTCTAGTATAAGTCGGTGATTTTCTGTCAATATTTGGTAAGTTCCTCGGCCGACGGTTCCGAATCCGAGAATACCCACTCTCAATTTCTTCATCTTAAATTCCTCCTGCGCCGCTTGAATTATACTCCAAAGAAGCTAACTTGTCCACCTTAAAAGGAGCTATTTTCTTCTTTTATCTCCGTAGAAAAAGCAGGCATCCCCATAGCTGAAAAATTTGTATTCCATCTCCACAGCCTCTTTATAGGCCCTAAGAATATCCTCTCTGTTGTATAGAGCCGATATGAGCATTAAAAGCGTGGATTTCGGCAGGTGGAAGTTGGTTATGAGACAATCTATAATTTTGTATTCATAGCCCGGATATATGAAAATACCCGTAGAACCGCTACCCGGCTTTACTAAATACTTCTCTGTTTTTTCATCCCACAAGGCTGCCGATTCCACCGTCCTCGTGGATGTAGTACCTACGGAAATAATCCTTCCTCCGACTATGACTGTTTCGTTTATAATGTCCACAGCCTCAGGGCTTATGTCGTATTCCTCAAAGTGCATGTGATGCTCTTCTACCTTATCAACCTTTACAGGCCTAAAGGTCCCTATTCCGACGTGAAGGGTCACATAGGCCAGCCTTACACCCTTTTCCTCTACCTTTTTAAGCAGCTCCTCGGTAAAGTGAAGCCCTGCCGTAGGTGCGGCAACGGAACCGTCCACCTTTGAATATACCGTTTGATAGCGATCTCTGTCCTCAGAATTGTTTTCCCTCTGTATATATGGAGGAAGTGGCATTTGCCCCAGCTCCTCCAGCCTTTCCATGAAAATCCCCTCATATCGGAACTCCACTATTCTCGTTCCGTCTTCGCCGTAGTCCTTTATGGTAGCCTTAAACTCTCTTTCCTGAGAAAAGCTGACAACATCGCCTACCTTAAGCCTTTTCCCCGGACGAACCATAGCCTCCCATATGTCACCTTCCAACCTCTTTATTAAAAGGAACTCTACCTTGGCTCCTGTTCCCTCCTTAACTCCGAAAAGTCTGGCAGGCAGCACCTTGGAATCATTGAGAACAAGGCAATCACCTTCCCGAAGATAATCTAAAATATCATAGAAATGCTTGTGTTCTATGATTCCCCTGTCCATATCTACGGCCATAAGTCTACACTCATCCCTCTTTTGGGAGGGATTCTGTGCTATCAGTTCCTCAGGCAATATATAATCAAATTCACTTATATGCATATTTTAACTTATTCCTCGCTTTTTTCAACATAGTCTATGCCCATATGAAAATATCCGTCCTTAGATACCATACGGCCTTTAGGTGTCCTGTACAAAAGCCCCGACTGTATCAAATATGGCTCCTGCACATCTTCCAAGGTTACTCTCTCTTCACCTAAGGAGGCGGCAATAGTATCTATGCCGACAGGGCCTCCGTTAAACCTTTCTATGATGGTGGTCAGCAGCTCTCTGTCCAATCTTTCCAGACCCAACTCATCCACCCCCAAGGCGTTGAGGCCTTCTCTTGTTATATCTATGTCTATGGCACCGCTTCCCTTTACTTGTGAAAAGTCCCTTATTCGCTTTAACATTCTGTTGGCCACTCGAGGAGTTCCTCTCGACCGCTTCGCCATTTCATTTAACGATGTATCATCTATGTCTACACCTAAGACTCCCGCCGTTCTTTCCAATATCTGCTTCAGCTCTTTCTCCGTATAAAGTTCGAATTTTCCCATAACTCCGAATCTGTCTCTTAAGGGTGCTGAAAGGCTTCCGGCACGGGTAGTCGCACCTATTAGAGTAAATCTGGCCAAATCCAGCCTTATGGAGCGGGCAGAGGGGCCTTTTCCGATTATTATATCCAAGGCATAATCCTCCATAGCCGAGTAAAGAACTTCTTCCACGGAGCGGTTCAGACGGTGGATTTCATCTATGAACAGCACGTCATTATCGCTTAAATTAGTTAGAATAGCAGCCAAATCACCGGCTCTCCCTATGGCAGGGCCGGATGTAATCTTTATATTTACTCCAAGTTCATTGGCTATAATGCCGGCTAAGGTGGTTTTCCCCAGTCCCGGAGGGCCGTAAAACAGCACATGGTCTAAGGCTTCTCCCCTAAGTTTGGCAGCTTCTATGAAAATTTTAAGATTATCCTTTACGCCTTGCTGACCTATGTAGGCATCCAAGCTTTGTGGCCTTAGGGTAAGCTCGTTTTTAAGCTCCCCTTGTTTCATATTAGCCGATGTAATTCTTTCTTCACTCATCAGAACAACCTCTTTAATGCCATCTTAATGTATTCTTCTACAGTCAAATCATCCTCAGAGATATGAGCCACCGCGTCGAAGGCCTCGGATTTTCCGTAGCCTAAGGCGATAAGAGCGCTTATGGCCTCTGCCCTCTGATTTCCCTCAGTTGAAGCCTTGGATCCATCGGGAGATAAATCCCCTTTATATACAGCATCCGTATCAAAGCCGCCTACCTTGTCCTTCAGCTCCAAAACCAGTCTTTCGGCGGTTTTCTTTCCCACTCCCGGGGCCTTGCTGATTTCCTTCACATCTTCAAAAGCTATGGCTCTTTTCAGTTCTTCCGGTGACATGGCTCCCATAATGCCCATAGCTCCCTTGGGGCCTATGCCGCTTACTGTAGTAAGAAGCTTAAAGAGCTCCAAGCTTTCCCTGTTGTGAAAGCCGTATAGGCTCATGGCATCTTCTCTCACTATCATCTCGGTAAATACCATGATTTCCTCTCCTTCTCCATACCTGTAGAGAGCAGAGTTTTTCGGAATGTTTATTTCGAAGCCTATGCCCGAAGGGGTTTCCACCACTATACCGCTGTCATAGGTCATGGCATATATGCCTTTAATATATCTTATCATATCAGATTCCTTTTCTTATCTTCAATTCTCTCTGCCCTCTTCCTCCTATGGAGTGTCCGTGGCAGATGGCTGCGGCCAAGGCGTCGGCAGTATCATCCGGCTTAGGTACGGCATCCAAATTCAGAATCATCTTTACCATCTGCTGAACCTGTTTTTTGTCCGCGCGTCCGTAGCCTACCAAGGCCTGTTTTATCTGAAGAGGTGTATATTCGCTGATTTTCAACATATTCTTGGCACAGGCCAAGACGGCTATGCCGCGGGCTTCACCTACCAATAGGGCGGTCTTGGCATTATTATTAAAATACAGCTCCTCGATACCGGCCTCCTCCGGCTTATATTTTTCTATAATTTCCATAAGGCCGTCATATAAATACATAAGTCTGTCCTCCATGGCCATATCCTTATCTGTAAGCAGGGAGTCATAAGCCACTGTCTTAAAGCTGTTTCCCTCCATATCTATAATGCCCCAGCCTAAAATAGCATAGCCCGGGTCAATGCCTAAAATCCGCATTTTCTACCTCTTTTCGTCAGTCACTTTTACAGCAAAAATTATAACATTCAAACATTTGTTTGTCTATACACAATTTATACATTTTTTGCATATAATTCACCGTAATACTATTGAATTTTTTTTATTTTTATGATATTGTTTTTTCAACAAATTTTAAAGTTATCAGGAGGGTATTATGAGGTATTCCAGACAAAATAAAATTATAGAACTTATAACAAATAATGATATAGATACACAGGAAAGGTTGGCCGCCCTGCTTAAGGAAAACGGCTACGATGTGACCCAAGCCACCATTTCCAGAGATATCAAGGAATTACAGCTTGTGAAAACTCTTTCCGCCCGCGGAAAGTATAAATACGCGGTAAGTCATTCCAAGGAGCTGCCCGTTACGGAAAGATTCATCAAAATTTTCCGTGAAACGGTTACAAGCATCAATACGGCCGGTAATATTATACTTATCAAAACTCTTTCCGGCTGTGCTACGGCGGCGGCAGAGGCCATCGACTCCTCCGGCATAAAGCATGTTGTAGGCTCCGTAGCCGGAGATAATACACTTATGGTCTTAGTTGAAAAAGAGGAATTCGTTCCCGATATTCTCCTAGAGTTTGATAAGATCCTTCACACGAGGTCCAAGAATGATTAATCATATCAGTATAAAAAACTTTGCAATAATTGAAAATACTGAAGTTGATTTTGAAGAAGGTTTGAACATAATCACCGGTGAAACAGGTGCCGGAAAATCTATGGTAATTGAGGCTGTCAGTCTTGCTTTGGGGAGCAGGGCTGACAGTTCCTGTATAAGGACAGGTTCTTCCAAGGCTGTAGTACAGATGCTGGGCACGCTGGACGGAGAAGAGGTTGCCCTTACAAGGGAAGTTTCCTCCTCCGGTAAAAACCTATGCAAGCTCAACGGTGAAATCGTCACCTTAGCTCAGCTAAATCAGCTTTCCCGAAGAATGGCCGACATCCACGGGCAATATGATAACCAGTCCCTTTTAAACCCTGAGTATCACATTGTTCTCTTGGATAAATACAAGGCTGAGGAAATCGCTCCTGCCAAGGAAACAGTCTTTGAGCTCTATGCCAAGTTTTCAAGGGCAAAGTCTCAGCTGAGCAGCCTTCTGTCTATGGAAAAGGAAAATGCCAGAAAACGAGACTTCTTTCGCTTTGAGGTTGATGAAATAGATAAGGCCGAGCTCCTTTCAGGAGAAGATGAACGCCTGTCGGAAGAAATCTCCCTTTTGCAAAACAGCGAGAAGATTTTCGAGAATGTTGAAAAGGCACATTTTCTTCTATCTGATGAAAGTCCCTCTGTCCTGGACGGTTTAGGTGCAGTTGTCAATGCTCTTGGCGAAATCGCTTCCTATTCGGGCAATTTGGAATCAATTCATACTGCCTTAAGCGATGCCTATTACAGCTTACAGGATGGAGCACGAGATTTGAGCAGTATTAAAGAAAATCTTTCCTTCTCCCCAGGAGAGCTGGACAGGAATATTTTAAGACTGGAAACCATAGATAATCTAAAGAAAAAGTATGGAAACACCATCGACGAAATCTTGGAATACAGAGACAGAATAGCTTCCCAGCTGAATATAATAGATAACTTTGACGATGAGAAGCTTAAGCTGGAAAAAGAGGTGCTCCACCGCAAGCATGCCTTGGAATCAGCCTGTGAAATTCTCAGCGCCATAAGAAAAGAGTTGGCCACAGAGCTCCAGGATCGGATACAAAAAGAGCTCAAGGACTTGAATTTCCACGATTCCAAGCTTGAAATATCCATTTCCCCCTTACCTGTTCCTACGGAAAACGGGGCTGACAATGTGGAAATTCTCATTTCCACCAATAAGGGAGAACCGCTAAAACCTTTAGCTAAAATCGCTTCCGGAGGTGAAATGTCCAGAATAATGCTGGCATTTAAAAATGTCATAAGCTCCTATGATATGATATCTACCCTCATCTTTGACGAAATTGATAACGGTATCAGCGGAGTTACAGCAAGTATTGTGGGACAGAAGCTGAAAGACATTTCCAAGGAGCATCAGATAATTTGTATCACACATCTGCCCCAAATAGCCGCCTGCGGTGCTCACAATTACAGGATAGAGAAGCATTCCGATGAGGAAAAGACCTTTACCCATATTGTGAAATTGGATTACGATGAAAAAGTCTCGGAGATAGCTCGACTTTTGGGAGGCGCAACTATTACGGAAACCACCCTGTCCAGTGCCAGAGAGCTTATTGAAAATTCCTGAAATATTTTTATCCGCTATAGGAAAGATGACCCCAAGCCCGGCCTAAGGTCATCTTTTATGTTATTCCATTTCACATTCAACCGATTTTTTAAATATATTCCTCTTTAGAGTGTGGACTCAGAACAAATTGATTTTTATTCACCGTAATAAGGCCCTCTCTTCTCATTTTGCTTAACTCATTTGAGAG
>JBHADF010000055.1:0-13141 GCA_041854955.1 Anaerovoracaceae bacterium
CAGAGACAGCTCCCATAGCAGCATTGACTCCCGACTTTGACACCAGAGTGGGCTCGGCGGGGAAATCCGTAGTTGTGGATGAGATAAAGATCAATGACCCTAACGAAAACGGTGAAGGCGAAATCTTCATCCGCGGCGAAACGGTCATGCTTGGATATTATGAAGATCCGGAGGCTACTGCCGCTGTCATGATAGACGGTTGGTTTAATTCCGGAGACATCGGTTACATGGATAAGGATGGTTTCATATATATAACGGGCCGTTCTAAAAATGTCATCGTAACCCAAAACGGCAAGAACATATATCCGGAGGAAATAGAGACTCTTTTAAGCCATGTGGAAGAAATAGCTGAGGTCATGGTCTACGGAAAGGAAATCCCCGGAGACAAGGAGCTGACCGTCACCGCAAGGGTAATACCTAATTACGAGAGGATTGCCGAAATCTACGGAGAAGGCCAAGGAGAATTATCAAAGGATGAAATCAAAAAGATAATCTGGGCCAAGATTAAACTGGTAAATCGACAGCTGTCCAACTATAAGTGCATAAAGGAATTGGAAATCAAGGAAGGAGAGTTTGAAAAGACCTCCACCATGAAGATCAAGCGTTATGCTGAGCTGAAGAAGGAGCCTGCCCAAGAATAAAGAAAAAAGACCCTGTGCCGAAGCGGTACAGGGTCTTATGCATATTTGAGGTTGTTAACAGGTGTTAAACCACATGTATAAACTTTTCTCTTTCCCTTTCTATCTCCAATCGGTGGACCGGGGTGGTGATGCCGGGAGAACCGCCTGTATGGAGGAAAATCACGTCCTCGCCCTTGGAAATTTCTCCTGATTTTATTTGCTCCAGAAGTCCTGCGAAGGCCTTGCCCGTATAGCAGGGATCCAAGATAAGGGCTTCCTTTTCTGCGGCGTAATACATGGCCTTTCTCACTTCTTCCGACGGATTGTTGTAGGCTCCGCGGTGGTATCTTTCGTCTATATGAAAATCTTCTGCCGAAAAGGAATCCTTGTAAGCGTCATCAAAACCGAAGAAGGAACAGCATCTGTCAAAGAAGTCTTTTGCATAATTTCTTGCCCCTGCCGGATTTGGAGAAATGGCAATGCCTGTAAGGCTCATAGGCAGCTTTTCCCGAGAAATTCCCAGGAAGAGACCCATATATGTGCCCAAGCTTCCCACGGTGGTGACGACTTTAGGCCTACTCAGTCCCAACGCTTCGGCCTGAGCTCCCATTTCGCAGGCACACTCATAGTAGCCGAGACAACCCAGCTCGTTGGAGCCGCCTAAGGGAATAAAGTATACATTTTCTCCTTGGGCTTCGTATTCGGCTGTGACTTCAGCAAGGGTTTCGTGCAGAAGTCTGCCCTGGCTATGGACTCCGTCAGGCTTTTTAAGCCATACATCACAACCCATTATGCCGTCTAACAGCAGGTTGGCGGAAAGCTGGCCGGGATATTCATCTACTGCTGCTATGGCGCCTTTTAATCCCAGCTTCCTGGCAACGGCCAAGGTAAGTCTGCCGTGATTAGTCTGGGCCCCTCCTACCGTAAGCAACAGGGTAGCACCTTGGTTTAAAGCATCCTTCGCCAGATATTCCAGCTTTCGCAGCTTATTCCCGCCCATGGCCAAAGGGGTTAAATCATCTCTCTTTATATATAGGTTGATTCCCAGATCTCGGGAAATGTTATCCAACATTTCCAAGGGTGTAGGCCCGTGGAGTAAATTCACCTTTTCATATCCTGACAGCATTATTACTACCTCCCGATAAACCATCTGTTTATGATTTGCTTTCATTCCACATTGTACCACAAAGAATTCACTGAAACCACATAAAAAACTTTGGGAAATATGTTGACATATCTCTCAGGAAAGGGTATATTAGGCATATAAGTTAGCACTCTTGGCAAATGAGTGCTAACAGAGAAAAGCTTTCGGGAAAAGGAGGAAGGGTTATGGACCTCAGCGAAAGAAAACTAAAGATATTGTCAGCCATTATAGGCGATTATGTAAAGACTGCCGAGCCTGTAGGCTCCCGGACCCTTTCAAAGAAGCCGGAGCTGGGATACAGTCCTGCTACCATACGAAACGAAATGGCGGACCTGGAGGAGCTGGGATATTTAACCCATCCCCATACTTCGGCAGGGCGTGTACCTTCAGACAAGGCATACAGACTTTATGTAAATGCTTTGATGGATAAAAAGGAGCTGTCCCGGGAGGAGAAAAAACTCATCGCAGCCAGATTAAGGGGAGACGTAAACGAGTTTGAAAAGACTATAGAGCATGCGGCAAGCCTGCTCAGCGAGATAACCAATCTTACTAGCTTTGCCATAACCCCCAAGCAGACCGACGATGTACTTAAATACATCAATCTGCTGCCGGTGGATGAGGACACGGTCATCCTGATGATAGTATCCGAAAGCGGAAAGGTAAACAACAGGGCCATAAAGATGAGCGTGCCCTATACGGAAGAAAATCTGAAGCTCCTTTCCAAAAATATGACCTATAACTACAAGGGGAAGACCATAAGTCAGGCCCTTACCAATAATATAATAGCCAATTTTGAAACGGATATCATCGCCATGAGCGGCCTGGCAGAAGATTTGATGCCAAACTTTATGAAAACCTTGGAGGACATGCTCAATGTGAACCTCTATATGGAAGGGCTGACCAACATCTTCGACATACCCGAATACAGCGATGTATCCAAGGCAAGGCATTTCATAGAGATGCTTTCCAAGAAGGAGGAAATGACCCGAAAGCTCATAGAGCGTGAAGAGGGAATCACAATTTCCATAGGGGAGGAAAATTCCGAGGACGAGCTTCAGGATTGCTCCCTTATAACTGCCAGCTATTCCATAGACGGAAGACTGGTGGGAAAGATAGGGGTCATAGGCCCTACGAGGATGAAATACGAAGAGGTTACGTCGATAATAGAATACTTGACGGATAATCTTAACAATACATTTAGACTTGAGAGCGGAGGTAAGGAAGAAGATGAATAACGAAGAAAACATAAAAGACAATATTCCCGTTGATGAGAAGGTGGACGAAACCGTAAGAGAGGGAGAAACCCCTCAGGAGGAACCCGCTCAGGACGCGGAGCAGGAAACCGCCGCCGTAAAGGAAAATGCTGCTGATGAGGCCTTGGAAGCCAAGTACATGAGACTTATGGCCGACTTCCAGAACTTCAGAAAGCGTCAGGAGAAGGAAAAGGCCGACATATACGCCTTCGCCAACGAAAAGCTGGTAAAGGATATGCTTGGTGTCATAGATAACTTTGAAAGGGCTTTGGAGGCCGCCGAAGGCGTTGAAGGCCAGGAAACCTTCCGAGAAGGTATGAGCCTGATATTCAAACAGCTTTTGGAGGTTTTGAAAAAAGCCGGTTTAGAAGAAATAGAAGCCTTAGGTGCGGATTTTGACCCTAATTTCCACCATGCGGTTACCATGGAAGCAGGAACGGAATACGAGTCCGGCAAGGTGACCACAGTGCTTCAAAAGGGTTACACCTTAAACAGCAGAGTGGTAAGACCTACCATGGTCAAGGTGGCTGAATAGTCAACCTATATAAATATGTTAAAAAAGTAAAAAATAGATTTTCAGGAGGAAAAAACAATGGCAAAAGTAATCGGTATCGATTTAGGAACAACTAACTCATGCGTATCCGTATTGGAGGGTGGCGAACCTGTGGTAATCGCCAACGCAGAGGGAATGAGAACAACCCCTTCCGTGGTTGGATTTAAGAAAGACGGAGAAAGACTGGTAGGAGAAACAGCCAAGAGACAGGCTGTTACCAATCCGGACAGAACTATATCTTCCATAAAGAGACATATGGGAGAAGATTATAAGGTGGCTATAGACGGAAAAGACTATACCCCTCAGGAAATTTCAGCTATGATTTTGACAAAGCTGAAAAACGATGCTGAAGCATATTTGGGAGAAAAGGTTACTCAGGCAGTTATAACAGTACCGGCCTACTTCTCCGATGCGCAGAAGCAGGCTACAAAGGATGCGGGAAAGATTGCAGGCCTTGAGGTACTGAGAATAATCAACGAACCTACGGCTGCTTCCCTGGCCTACGGACTTCAGGACGAGTCCGGAGATCACAAGATCCTGGTATATGACTTAGGTGGCGGTACCTTCGACGTTTCCATCCTTGAATTAGGTGACGGAGTATTCGAGGTTCTTGCCACTAACGGAGATACTCACCTGGGCGGAGACGACTTCGATGAAGTTCTCTTAAACTGGATGGCAGACAACTTTGCCAAGGAAAACGGTGTAGATTTAAGATCTGACAAGATGGCTCTCCAGAGATTGAGAGAGGCTGCGGAAAAGGCAAAGAAGGAGCTTTCCGGTTCTCAGACCACAAACATCAATCTGCCCTTCATTACGGTTACATCAGACGGACCTCTCCACTTGAATGTGGACCTGACGAGAGCAAAATTTGACCAGCTGACAGAACATCTGGTTCAGAGAACGATAGAGCCTATGAACAAGGCTATGAAGGATGCAGGCGTTACCAATGCCGACATCGAAAAGGTTATCCTTGTGGGAGGCTCCACCAGAATCCCTGCAGTTCAGGAAGCCGTTAAGAAGGTTACAGGAAAAGAACCCTTCAAGGGAATCAACCCGGACGAATGTGTTGCCATAGGTGCAGCTATTCAGGCAGGTGTATTGACCAACGATATTCATGGCGTGCTGCTTCTGGACGTTACACCTCTGTCTCTGTCCATCGAAACCTTAGGTGGCGTAGCTACTAAGCTCATAGAGAGAAACACTACTATTCCTACAAAGAAATCTCAGATTTTCTCCACTGCCGCAGACAACCAGACTGCTGTAGACATTCACGTAATGCAGGGTGAAAGAGAGATGGCTGCAGGAAATACAACCTTGGGAAGATTCCAGCTTACCGGTATCGCCCCTGCACCTCGCGGAATCCCTCAGATTGAAGTTACCTTCGACATCGATGCCAACGGTATTGTAAATGTATCCGCTAAGGACATGGGAACAGGCAAGGAGCAGAGAATAACCATCACTTCTTCCACCCACCTTTCCGAAGACGAGATAAACAAGAAGGTAAAAGAGGCTGAGGCTTACGCTGAAGAGGACAAAAAGAGAAAGGAAGAGGTGGAAATCAGAAACAGAGCCGAATCCTTGATATACGAGACGGAAAAGTCCGTGAAGGAGCTTGACGGAAAGATTACCGCTGAGGAAACTCAGGAAATCAACGACGCCAAGGATCAGCTCCAGGCTGTACTGAACAACGGTACAGTAGACCAGATAAAGGAAAAGACTGAAGCTCTCACAGAGAAATTCCACTTGATCTCCACCAAGCTTTACGAGCAGGCTCAGGCCGCTCAACAGGCAGCAGGCGGACAGGCCGGCTTTGAAGGACAGGCCCAGGAGGGAACAGCCCCTGCCGATGATAATGTGGTAGACGCAGACTATACTGTAGTAGACGAAGAAAAATAATATAATAAAAGGATAAAAATGTTTCCAAGGCATTTGGAAGGGCTTCTCGGCTCACACAAGTGCCTTGGATATTCCAATTTTGGAAAAGGTTGTGTTGATAATGGCAGATAAGAGAGATTATTACGAAGTGCTGGGCCTGAAAAAGGGCGCCGGCGACGATGAAATAAAAAAAGCTTACAGAAAGCTGGCTATGAAATATCATCCCGATAAGAATGCCGGAAATAAGGAAGCAGAAGAAAAATTTAAGGAAATAAACGAGGCTTACGGGATTCTTTCCAACCCGGAGAAAAAGGCCAACTATGACAGATTTGGCTTTGCCGGCGTAGACCCTAATGCAGGCTTCAGCGGAGGCGGTGGTGGCTTCAGCGGCTTCAGCGGCTTCGAGGATATCTTCGATATGTTCGGCTTCGGCGGAGGCGGCGGTGGTTTCGGCGGCTTTGGAGGCGGAGCCAGGAGAGGCAACCAGCCCAGAAAGGGAAAGGACCTTCAGAAGCCCTTGACCATAGAGTTTGAGGAAGCGGCCTTCGGTGTTGAAAAGACTCTGGAGATAAGCAAGTATGTTACCTGCGGAACCTGTAAGGGAGAGGGTAACAAGCCGGGTACTGAAAAGAAGACCTGCCCCCATTGCGGAGGTACAGGCCAGATAAATCGTACCCAGAGGACTCCTCTCGGACAGTTCCAGACTGTGTCCGAGTGTGAGCACTGCGGCGGAACGGGCAAAATAATAGAAGAGGTCTGCCCCGACTGCAAGGGCAACGGCCGCGTGAGAAAAAATGTAAAGCTTACCATAGACATTCCGGCGGGAGTGGACAGCGAAACGGTTATCCCTATCAGAGGACAGGGAGAGCCGGGATTTAACGGAGGACCGGCAGGTGATTTATACATCATACTTCATGTCAAGCCTCATAAAGTATTTAAGCGTTCCGGCGCTGATCTTTACCTTGACATGCCTATCAGCTTTGACCAAGCGGCGCTTGGAGCAGAGATAACAGTTCCTACCCTTGACGGGAAGGTTACATATAAAATACCCCCCGGAACTCAACCGGGAACTAAATTCCGACTTAAGGAAAAGGGCATTAAGCACCTTAGACGAGAAGCCAAGGGAGATCTTTACGTGATGGTAACCCTTGAGGTTCCCACCAAACTGAATGCTAAACAGAGAAAGGCCATTCAGGACATGGGAGCCGCCTTAAACGAGGAGTGTTACCAGAAGAAGACAAGCTTTGCGGAAAAGATTAAAGATTTGTTCAGCTGAGGAAAGGGGAACTATAATGTGTGATTTCGATAAAATAGTGGAAAGAGCCTCAACAGGCGCTCTGAAATGGTCCGGAAATATTTTAGAAAAGAAGTTCGGAAATAGGGACGCCTTACCCATGTGGATAGCGGACATGGACTTTAAGACTGCGGAGCCTGTAATAAGGGCTCTCAAGGAAAGGGCTGAACATGGTATTTTCGGCTATAGTGAAAATAGTGATGAATTTTTTCAGTCCTGCGTCGATTGGCAAAGGAAGAGAAACGGTTGGGAGATTTCCAAGGAGTGGATTCTCTTCTCCCAAGGAGTAGTCCCGGCGCTGAACAAGATTGTTGGAGCCCTCTGCAAAAAGGGAGATGGAGTAATCGTCCAAAGTCCTGTATACTACCCCTTCTATAGTGCCATAAAGAGCAACGGCTGCATGGTGGCAGACAACCCTTTACGGGAAACGGAGCAGGGTTATGAAATGGATTTTGAAGGCCTGGAGAAGCTGGCAAAGGCTACTGAAAACAAGCTGCTCATACTTTGCAATCCCCACAATCCTGTGGGCAGGGCCTGGAAGGAAGACGAGCTTAGAAGGCTGGGGAAAATATGCTTTGAAAACGGAGTTAAGGTGGTGGTGGATGAAATCCACGCAGATCTGGTCTACAAGCCGAGAAAACACCTTTCCTTCGGCAGCTTAGGTGATGAATTTGCACAAAATTCCGTAATATGTACGGCTCCCTCCAAGACCTTTAACATTGCGGGCCTTCAGGTATCAGATATAATCGCACCTAACCCGGAGATAAGGGATGTGTTGGTTAAGGTATTTACGGACCATCCCAACAGCTTTGCCTCCGTAGCTCAGGTTGCCGCCTATACAGAAGGTGAGGAATGGCTGGCGAAGATGCTTGAATATGTAGAAGGAAATCTGAGGTATATAGAAGGCTTCCTGAAAGAAAGATTACCGAAAGTAAAATTCAGAGTTCCGGAGGCCACCTATTTGGCTTGGCTGGACTTCAGAGCCTATGGCCTGAGCCAGGAAGAGCTTAAGAAAAAGATGGCCTTGGATACAGGTGTGGCTCTCGATGACGGGGAAATCTTCGGTGCCGGCGGCATAGGCTTCCTTCGCCTTAATGGGGCTTGCCCGAGAAGCGTAATCCAAGATGCTATGTTGAGAATGGAAAAAATCTTTAAATAAAGAGAAAACCAGCTGTCCCTATGTGCTCCTATGGAGAGACAAGGGACAGTTTTTTTACACAAAAAGACTTGACTATACTGTAACCGTATACTTTATACTTGATACAGCAAAGATATTTTGCCCAAGGAGGAGATATGCTACCTTTCAGAACTAAATTGTCCTATGGAATAGGAGGAATCAGCGATAATGCCCTGTATACTTTGACAGGAACCTATCTGATGCTGTACCTTACCACTGTAGCAGGAGTAAATCCGGCGGTGGCGGGAACCATATCGGCGGCAGGCTCTGTTTGGGAAGCGGTCATAGGGCCGTTTATGGGCTTTAAGTCTGACATGACCATTTCGAGATATGGAAAGAGAAAACCCTTCCTCATGATGGCATCTGTGCCGGTGGCTGTGGTGACATCTCTCCTTTTTACCAGCTTCGATGCCCCCCAGTGGGTAAAAATCCTATATTACTTATTTATGATAATATGCTTTTGGACCGCCTTTTCCTGTGAATTCGTACCCTACCTTTCCTGGGGTGCCGACTTAACTGAGGATTACAACGAGAGAACTGTATTAAGATCCTATGCCTATGTTTTCAATCAAGTGGGCATGGCCATAGGCATGGTACTTCCTACCATCATAGTTGACTATGCCATGAATTGGGGAAGGAGTCTCCAACAATCCTGGCAGCTGGTAGGCGTATGCTGCGGCCTTTGTGCAGGCCTTTCCCTCCTGATTTGCTCCCTGACTATTCACGAAGACGATAATCCGAACTTTGTAAAGCCGGTAAAGGGAGAAAAGGCTGAGGGGATGAACATAAAAAAGATGCTCTACGACTACAAGGGGATTTTAGGTTTAAAGCCTATAAGGTATCTGCTGGGAGCATCGGTGGTTTACCTCATTGCAAATACCATATTTTCCTCAGACCGAGTTTATTTTATGACCTATAATTTGGGCTTGGGTAACGGCATGATAACGGTGCTCATGCTGATAATAACCTTGAGCGGCGTAGCTTTTGTACCTTTTTTAGAGAAGGCTTCAAGACGATATGATAAGAAAAATGTTTTCCTCTGTATAATAGGAACCATGGGAATGTTGATGATTTGCTTCAGATTTATAGGTGTGGAAAGCTTGACTGCATGTATAGCTCTTTGCCTCATATATTCTCTTGCAAATACGGCCTATTGGCAGCTTATGCCATCCATGATATACGATGTCTGCGAGGTGGAGGAGCTGGAAAACGGAGAGAAAAAGACGGGGGCCATAATTTCCCTGCAGGCTTTGTCAGAATCCTTATCCATAGCCCTGGGACTGCAGGCCTTGGGAATAATTTTATCTCTGAGCGGATTTATGGAAAGGGTGCAGGTTCAGCCGGAAAAGGCTCTCCTGTGGATTGAAAACTCCTTTACTCTGATTCCCGGCATATTTATGGTAGCTGTGGCTCTCATAATGAAAGGCTACCCCATAAACAGACAGGCCTTTGAAAAGGTATTGGAAAAGCTGGAGGAAAAAAGGAAAAAGGGCTAAGGTTAAGAAAAAGTTAAGAAAAATTGCGTTTATTTTAACAAAATTCTCTTATAGATATTGACAATAAAAATCAAAGGAGTATTATCATATAGGGAGCTTCTTTATGCGAGAGAAGCACCTATTTATACCATATTTTAAGAGGAGGTTTGTATGTTTAAGAAAATTACAAACGGGTGTGTACGAGTAGTCAACAGATGGCTGCCGGATCCATTTTTATTCGCAATTATTCTGACAATCTTAGTATTCGTATTTGCTATGATTGGAACGAAGCAGGGCGCCATTCAGATGGTAGTTTCCTGGGGTAACGATGACGGCTTCTGGAAATTATTAGGATTTGCAATGCAGATGGTATTAGTGCTGGTTTTAGGCTCAGCCATGGCCTCAGCTACCATATGCAAAAAGGCTTTAGGCTCTATTGCCGGCTTAGCCAAGGATAACAAATCCGCCATTATGGTAGTTACTTTCGTATCAACCATATGCTGCTGGTTAAACTGGGGATTCGGACTCATAGCCGGAGCACTTCTTGCGAAGGAAGTTGCAAAGCGAGTGAGGACAGTGGACTACCCTCTGCTCATAGCTTCAGCATATTCCGGTTTCGTAATTTGGCACGCAGGCTTGTCCGGTTCCATTCCCTTACAGATTGCCAGCCCTGACGGCTATGTAATCTTAGACCAGACATACAAGGCTGCTACCAGCGAAACAATTTTCCACCCTATGAACCTGATAATGGTTGGCCTTATCTTGGTGCTCATGCCTTTCGTAAACTATGCTATGCATCCCGATAAGGACAAGGCCATCTTGGTAAATCCCGATTTATTAAAGGACGATGAGGAAATTACCTATACTATCGATACTCCCGCTGAAAAGATTGAACATTCAAAGATTCTGTGGGTAATCACTTTAGCTCTTGGATTTGCCTTCATCATCAAATATCTTTTCTTCGATAAGCTTCCTTTGGGACTTAACATCGTAAACATGATATTCATGTTTGTGGGAATACTGTTCCATGGAGATTTGAGAAGATATGTAGATGCTATCACAGAAGCTGCATCCAGCTCCGCAGGAATCATCCTTCAGTTCCCCTTCTATGCAGGAATCATGGGCCTTATGGTCGCTAAAAATATGGACGGTGTTTCCTTAGCAGGAATCATTTCCGACTTCTTCGTTAGCATTTCCAACGAAGTTACCTTCCCTGTATGGACATTCCTTTCCGCAGGTATCGTAAACTTCTTCGTACCTTCTGGTGGCGGACAGTGGGCTGTTCAGGGTCCTATCGTTATGCCGGCTGCTGCAAAAATGGGAGTAGAAGCAGGAAGAGCATGTATGGCTATCGCTTGGGGTGACCAGTGGACCAACATGATTCAACCCTTCTGGGCATTACCTGCCCTCGGAGTTGCCGGTTTATCCGCAAGAAATGTTATGGGCTACTGTGTAATGGTTCTTATGTTTACAGGAGTCGTAGCAGTGCTTGGCTTCCTTGCATGGGGTCTCTGGTTCTAAAGAATTGGTAAAATCAAATAAAATATATGGAAAAAGCCCCTTGGGGCTTTTTCTTTGAAAGAGAGTATCATCTTAGGAAAGGGTCTTGAGACAGGAGAAAAACATGCTGAAAAATTTTGATGAGCTGAAAACCATGGTTAGTGGAAAGGATAAAAAGTACAGATGTGTAGTGGTGGGAGCTGACGATGCCCATGCTCTTTCCTCTGTATTTGCCTTGGAAAAAGAGGGAATCATAAAGCCTATTCTGGTGGGGAACAAAGAAAGAACGGAAAATTTGCTGAAAGAGCTGGAATTTTCCTCCCGAAATTACAGCTTGGTGCCTTGTACGGAGGGGGAAAATCCGGCTGAGGTGGGAGTGGCTCTCATAAAGGCAGGAGAGGGAGATTTCCTTCTTAAGGGCCGCATGCAGACTAAGGATGTTTTAAGGCCTGTTTTGAATAAGGAAAAAGGACTCAATGCCGCCGGCTTCATGGTTCATTTCGGCCTGATAGAGCTGAAAAACTATCACAAGCTCTTGGCCATAAGCGATAGTGCCGTAATACCTCATCCCACCCTTGAAGATAAGAAGAAAATAGCTGAGCTGGGAATAAAAACCCTGGAAAAGCTGGGCAGGAAAGAGCCGGTGGTGGCAGCCCTTTGCGGAGTAGAGAATGCCGGCGAGAAGATGCCGGAAACCATGGACGCATTGGCCCTGTCAAAGCTGTCCGAGGAAGGCTATTTCGGTGCAGGTAGGGTCATCGGGCCTATTTCCTTCGACTTGGCCATGGACAGGGAAGCCGCTGAGGTAAAGGGCTATAATTCACCCTTTTCCGGAAATATAGATATGTTTATGGTGCCCCAGATGGTGACAGGCAATGTGATGACGAAGATGTGGAGCATGGAAGAAGGGAATATAGCGGCAGGCTGTGTAATAGGTTCCGACGTGCCCATCGCCATGACTTCTCGCAGCGCATCTACAGAGGAAAAGCTTAACTCTCTCCTTCTTTGCTGTGCCTTGGCATAGGCTGTGCGCGTAGGGACATGAGGCAAAAGGAAATTGACAGAAATATTGCAATGCTACAGTCCTTATGTTATAATAACCGAGGTGTTAAAATGCACTGAGAAAGGAAGATTGAAATATGAATAGGGTTTATAAAAGAGGGATTACGAGAATGCTCATGGGTCTCATATCCGCACCTTTTGCCGGAATTGTGGTTGCCGTTCTTCTGAGCATGTTCATCGATAACAACATGATTGCTATCGCCGCCGGAGTAATTGTCTGTCTTTTGGTAGTCTACAGCACCGTGTTTTCGGACAACGTAAGCTTTGAAATCGCGGGAACAAAATTCAGATATTACAAGGGAAAGAACCTGGTGAAGGAGTATGAACTGATAGGAGCAGCTTTGGGATACAACGTAAAACAATCCAATTCTACAGACAGGGTTGATTTGTATATAAACGAGGATACCATCGACTGTGCCGGTATAGGCTGGTGGAAGTTTCAGGAAATGTTTGCCGATATGGAAAGCATTTCAGGTGCAAATGTTCAGAAGATAAAAACAGGAATAAAGGAGTAAAAAAATGGATTACAAGTATCTCTATATATATGCAGGCCTGCTTGTTGTAGGTGCAATTATTGCCATAGTAGTTTCTGTTATTAATAAGAAAAAGATGAATCGGAATTCAGAGCAGTATTTGGCTAAATATCCCAATGCTGCCAGAATCTATACTAAATCGGGAGGCATCATCGTACATGATACCATGGCCATTTACCAGGTTGACGGTGAATATCCCTGCAATTTTTCCGACAGCTCCGGCTCAGGCACCTATGCAAAGCCCGGAACCATAAGGATAATATGCGAATACACATGGACAAGGCCGGGAGTTATGTACAAGTCGGTAACCAAGTCCACAGGTGAAACCACATTGGAGCTGGAAATTAAGCCTCGCAGAAGATATTCTCTTACATTTAACAAGAAGACTTCCGAATTTAAGTTTGACGAGATTATGGAAGGCGAGGAAGTTATCATCAATCCGGAGCCGGAGGAAGAAGAGTAAATAAAAAATTAAATATAGGCAAAGAAAAAACCCGCAGGAGACACTTCTGCGGGTTTATGATTGCTCATCATAGTGCATTTAACTTATGCACGGGTGGGGACGGGTGAGACTTATTTTGCAGCCTTAGCTGCGTTGAATCTTTTCGTCAATCTGGAAGTTTTTCTGGAAGCAGCCTGCTTAGAAATAGTATTC
>JBHADF010000056.1:0-25739 GCA_041854955.1 Anaerovoracaceae bacterium
AAACATCAAAAACGGTATAACGCTACGGCGAAAACCTGTTTGAACTTCAAAAGTCCGAATCAAGTAGTATCGGAGTATTTCTCAAAAGTGTAACATATGTCTTGACAGCTAAGAATATTTATAAAACATTTTTTGTAAAAAACTTGTATGAACCAAGGAGGTTATGGTAAAATAAATTTTACGTTTTCAAAGATGAATCGTATATTAACGATTCATTGAAGCGTTGAAAGTAACACATTTTTGGAGGAACTATGGAAATCACACAAAAGAAAACCTTGGCGGAAAAAGCCAAAGACCTTTGGAATTATTTTACCACCTATGAAAAATGGTGGTTCTTCAGCATCGTCATTATGGCTCTTGTTTTTGCCGTTCTCTTTCCTGAAGAGGACACCAACGGCATAAACGGAAAGCTGATAATGGCCCTTTATCTCATCGACACCTTTTCCAACGTTCTCTGCGAGCTGCTCATAGCCAAGCAGAGCAAGTGGAACTTTATGGTATCCCTCTTCTTCGTAGAGGTCAGCGAGATTCTCATATATGTCCTGTTGGCTTACAGATTTGCCACCATGGCTGTGACCATATTTTTCTGGATTCCTATAGACATTATCAGCTTCATAGCTTGGCACAGACATCCGGACAAGTACAAGAACGAATTGACGGAAGTGAGAAAGCTCAGCGGCTGGGCAGAGGTTCTCATAATCGCCGGTATAATAATATGGACTGTAGGCGTAGGCTCCTTTATGGCAGGTATGGGAGTTATGTCGGAGCTGTTTAACGGCAACAGAACCCTGGAGGTAATATGCTATTACTTGGATGCCTGCGTTTCCGCTGTAGCCATATGTAACGGCGTGTTCATACTGCTCAGAATTCGTGAGCAGTGGCTGGCCTGGTACTTGAGCTCCATCATGGAGGCGATCATAAACATACTGGCAGGTCAGTATGTATTGCTGGTACTGAAGGTAGGCTATTTGACCAACACTACCTATGGATATATAAAGTGGACTCAATACATTAAGGAGCACAAGGCTCAGAAGGCTTTAGGGAAGGTGGAAGACCCGCCCTTGGCAAAGAAAGGAGGCCCCAGTGAGACTTAGGAAAAACACGGGAGAACTCCTTGAAGAAGAGATTTTGCTCATTGCCAATGCCTCCGATGCTTTGGCCCATCCTGTGAGGATCAAGATTTTCAGGTACATAATGCAGGAAAACAGGCAGATGAATACGGTTTGCAACAAGGATTTGGTGGAGACCTTCGGCTATGCCCAGGCCACCATATCTCAGCACATGAACAAGCTGGTCCATTCAGGGCTGGTGGAGATGAAGAAAAAGGAGAAATTCTCCTATTACTACGCCAATTTAGGAATGTTCATGCAGTATCTCAACGCCACTAAAAAATTTCCGGTAGAGTAGGCAAGGCTGTACGGTCAAAACCATATAAAATCAAGGATTAAGGCTAATGCAAAAATATTTGCATTAGCCTTTTAAATGTGATAAACTATTCCAAGAGCATAAGGAGGACAGCCATGAAAGCAGAGCATTACAAGAAAATACTGGACGAACTCATCGCCCTCATAGACGAAGGGGTCTACATTGTGGATAAGGAAGGCCTGGGGCTTCACTACAATAAGGCCATGAGCGATATGGAAAAGGTAAATGTGGACGACATACTCGGCAAAAAGTTCAGCGAGGCCTTTCCCGATTTCAGCCTGGGAGAAAGCACCATGTTCAAGGCTCTGACCAAGGGAATCCCTACCCTGAAGCACCAGCAGACCTATAAAAACCTTTACGGAAAAGAGATTACCACCTTAAACAGCACAATACCGGTCATCGTAGACGGTGAGATGGTGGCGGCGGTAGAAGTGGCCAAGGATATAAGTATAAGGCAGATGTCGGACAAGCTGCTGGAGCCGGCCGAGGAGGAAAGCCTTCCATCATTGCCTAAAAGCGATATAAGGAGATACATGTTTTCCGATATATGCGGAGAAAGCCCCGCCTTTAAGGAAGTGGTTACAAGAGCGAAAAAAGCGGCTACCAACGATGCTTCCGTATTCATCTGCGGAGAGACGGGAACGGGAAAGGAGCTTTTCGCCCAGAGCATTCACTTTGAAGGTATAAGGCGTGATAAGCCTTTTTTGGCACAGAACTGTGCAGCCATACCTGAGACCCTGCTGGAGGGAATCCTTTTCGGTACTACAAAGGGCTCCTTTACGGGGGCCATGGACAGAGCGGGACTTTTCGAGCAGGCAAATGGAGGAACCCTGCTCCTGGACGAGCTCAGTGCCATGCCCTACGATTTGCAGAGCAAGCTCCTGAGAGTTTTGCAGGAATCCTACATACGCCGCATAGGTGGAAACAAGGATATTCCCATAGATGTGCGCATCATAGCCACTGTGAATGAACGGCCGGAGGAGCTCATAGAAAAGGGCAAGCTGAGAAGAGACCTGTACTACAGGTTAAACATCATAAACATATCCATCCCGCCTCTGAGGGAACGGCCTGAAGACATCCCTCTCTTGGTGGAAGCCTTTCTGGAGAAGCATAACAAAAGGTTTTCCAAAGAAATTTGGATGGTTTCCGATGGTGCCTTGAAAAGGCTGGAAAGCTACGAATATCCGGGAAATGTGAGAGAGCTGGAAAATATTATAGAGCAGGCCATATCCATGGCGGAAAAGGAGCACGTTTTGACGGAGAAGCTGCTCAACATGCCTAACTCCACCAAGAAGGTGCGAGCAGAGGACGCGGCCTATAACCACAGCCAGCCCCTGGATGAGTACTTGGCTGCCGTAGAGATGAGGATAATCAAGGCTGCCCTGCTGGAATCGGAGGGAAACATATCCAAGGCGGCAGAGTCCCTGAAAATAAAGAGGCAAACCTTACAGCACAAGCTGAAAAAGTATCATATATAGGAAAAATGAGATATAAGGAGCACCATTTATGCAAATAATTTTGCGGAAATGGTGCAATTTTTTTTGCAGAATTTGGCGGGGAAAGCCTGAAGCAACTGACTGTTACTCGGAGACTTCGGCGATGAAGTAGAGGTTTTGTGTATGTTTTGAGATAAATCACAAGGGTGGGGGTATTTTTTGTGCAACCCCACAAAAAAGCTGCGTAAAAGAGCCCTTGAGCAGAAAAATAGAGCAAAGCAATGTATACAATATTACAGGGCAAAGTGGCACAGTATTTGCTTAACATAACGAAAGTGAGTTATCGCCAGTTATAATAACACGTTTTATAACAAAATTTTATTAAAAAAGGAGAATCACAATTATGAAAAATGTAAAAGTAATCCTTTGGGGATTAGGCGCCATGGGTGGCGGAATCGGTAAGATGCTTGCAAAGAAGCAGGGTGTTGATATCGTTGGTGCTATCGATATCGGTGCAAAGCTTGGAAAGAGCTTATACGAAGTAGTACCCGGAATCGTAAAGGGTGACAGAGAAGACGTTATCGTAGGAACTGCAGAAGAAGTTATCCAGCCCGGCGCTGCTGACATCGTAGTTGTATGCACAAACTCATTCACTAAGGAAGTTTATGACAAGTTAGTTTACGTTATGGAAAGAGGAATGAACGTAATCACTTCCGCAGAAGAGATGGCTTATCCTCAGGCTCAGGAACCTGAATTAGCTAAGAAGCTTGATGAAATCGCTAAGAAGAATGGCGTTTCCGTAATGGGAACAGGTATCAACCCCGGTCTCATCATGGACCTTTTAGTAGTTCTTTGGACTGCTGCTTGCGAAGAAGTTAACCACGTAACTTCCAGAAGAGTTAACTCCTTATCACCCTTCGGACCTGCTGTAATGGAAGAGCAGGGAATCGGTATCTCCGTAGAAGAATTCGAAGCAAGAAAAGCTGACGGCACTATGGCCGGCCACGTAGGCTTTGCAGAATCTACAATGATGATTTGCGACGCTTTAGGTTGGGAATGGAGCAAGAAGAACTTCGGACAGGACATGGAACCTATCGTTACAGATGTTGACAGAAAGTCTCCTTACGGATTTGCACCTGCAGGTTCCGTAGCAGGCGTTGCTATGAAGGGCTGGGTTGACATTGACGGCGTTAGAAAGATCGACATGGACCACCCTCAGCAGATCGAGCCTGAGCAGGTTGGCGTTCACACAGGTGACTATGTGATCTTAGATGCAGTTCCTCCTGTAAACATGGGAAATACTCCTGAAATCGAAGGCGGAATCGGAACTATGGCTATGATCATGAACTGCATTCCTCACTGCATCAACGCAGACGCAGGTCTCATCACTATGCTTGACATTCCTGTTCCTCATGCTATCATGGGTGACTTCAGAAACCTTATTAAGGAACACAAGAAAATCGTAAAATAGTAACATAAATAAAATATAACTTTGGGGGGCGGCATTGTCGCCCCTTCATAAGGAAAATTTAGGAGAAAATAAAATGGCGAAAAAAGGTGATTGGGTTCGCATCCACAGCGTCGTTCTCAAGGCAGAGGAAAGAACAGCTAAACTGCCCGACGACACTAAGCAGTGCGATCTCGAACAGTGGACCAAAGGATTTTTACAGGAAGACCAGGCTAAGGTTGGCGATGTTGTAACCGTTAAGACAGCTGTAGGTCGTCTTGAAAAGGGAACTTTGATTGAAGAAGCTCCTTACTATACTCATAGCTATGGCGTATTCGTGCCTGAAATCATCGAAATCGACAGACAGCTTAGAGAAATCATGAAGTTCGGAGGTGAAGAATAATGGCGTTAGCAAAAGATTATCAGTCCGTAATGGGCAGATCAAACGAAATCCAGAAGGGTGCGTTAGGTCTCGATTACGCGGAATTTGAAACTTCTCCCATTTCCTTCGACTACGATGCTCTGATGAAGTCAACAGGCTATACTCTTGAAGAAATCGAGAGAATTCAGGGCTTATACGGCGTTGGAAACACACCTCTCTTAGAACTGAGAAACATCTCAGCTCTTGCGAGAAAATATGCAAAGCCCGGCTACGGTGCCAGAATCTTCGTAAAGGACGAAGCTTGCAATGCTTCCGGTTCCTTTAAGGACAGAAGAGCAGCCTGTGCCGTTGCCCACGCAAAGAAATTAGGCTACAAGGGCGTTATGGCTGCAACCTCCGGTAACTACGGTGCAGCAGTAGCTTCCCAGGCAGCTATGCAGGGATTAAAGTGCATAATCGTTCAGGAATGCTATGACTCCAAGGGAGTTGGACAGCCTGAAATCGTTGAAAAAGCAAGAAAGTGCGAAGCCTTAGGCGCTGAAGTAGTTCAGCTTACCGTAGGACCTGAGCTTTTCTACTCCTTCCTTTCAATCCTGGAAGATACAGGATACTTCAACGCTTCCCTTTACTCACCTTTCGGTATCGCAGGCGTAGAAACCTTGGGTTATGAAATCGCTATGCAGTGCCGTGAAAAGCTGGGTAAGGATCCGGATATGGTAGTATGCACTACAGCAGGCGGCGGAATGATCACAGGAACAGCCCGCGGACTTAACAAGGCAGGATGCAAGGCAGAAGTAGTTGCCGCTTCCATCGACCTTACAGGTCTTTCTATGGCTTCCGACGTGGACTTCAACAGAAAATCCTGTACTACAGGACATACCGGCTTCGGCGTTCCCTATGCTACAGACCCTGACCACAGCGACGTTCCTCGTTCAGCAGCAAGACCTCTGAGATATATGGACAGATATGTTACCACTACTCAGGGTGAAGTTATGTACATGACAGAAATGCTTGCCAACTTAGAAGGAATCGAAAGAGGACCTGCAGGAAATACAGCTTTAGCAGCTGCCTTCTCCCTGGCACAGGAGCTTCCCGAAGATGCAGTATTGGTAGTATCCGAGACAGAGTACACAGGCGCAGGAAAGCACATCCAGCCTCAGTTGGCCTTTGCTAAGGAAAACGGCATCGATGTAAGATTCGGAAATCCTACAGAAGACAAGCCCGGCGTAAACGTAATCCTTCCTTCCAGCCCTGAGCTCATCAAGTGCAAGGAAGCCGACATCAACCGTTTCAAGAAATCCCTCATAAGAAAAGCAGTTAAGAAATCCGGCGTTAAGCCTACAGATGCAGACCTGACCTTCTTAGCAGAGGAAATCAAGGAAAGCGTTGACTACGTAAAGGAAGCTTTACAGGCAGAGGGTCTTTTATAAAATCCCGGCGGTTTAAAATATGAATTGCCGAAAATGTGAGCAAGAGAAATTTTGCACAGTAAAAAGTTATAAGAGCGGGGCAAGCCCGGCTTTCATAATTGATAAAAAGAAACAGAAAAACTATTAAGGAGAAAAAGGATGAGAAGAGAAGACGATTTCGCAGTAAGAAGACAGCACATCGCTAACCTTACCGACGAAGAACTTTACGCAAGATTCTGGGAATTGACCGATCAGGTTGTAGACCCGCTTCTTGAATTAGGAAAGAAAAACACTACCCCTTCAGTAGAAAGATCCGTACTTTTGAGAATGGGAGTATCTTCCTTGGATTGCATGCCTATCGTAAACCATTGTATCGACCACGGTCTCATGGGAAAGGGTGCAGGACACTGCGTATATAAGTTATCCATTTTAGAAAATATCTCAATCAGAGACGCCAGCATCAAATTAGCTAAAGGCGAAGGTTGGGATAAGGTAGTAGCAGCTTTCAAGGGAGGTAAGTAAGATGGCAGAATTAAAGAGAAATGAAAAGCTCGACGTTGTCAATATTCTTAAGGACCTTGACAAGTACGAGCCCAGAAGAAGAGGCTGGGTATGGAGAGAAAAGGCAGAAAACCAGAACATGGGCCCTTTCCAGTACCATGAAATTTCCAAGCCTTTAAAGAACGGTATTCCCCTTCCTCCCGCTAAGTTCATGGAGGACGTAGACCCGCAGCCTATGCAGACCATCACTACCGAAATCGCTTCCGGTAGATTCGAAGACGATATCAGAAGAATGAGAATGGGTGCTTGGCACGGTGCTGACCATATCATGGTTATCAGACACATGGGACAGTCCCACATCGACGGACTCATGGAAGGTACACCTCAGGGTATCGGCGGAGTTCCTATCACAAGAAAGCAGATCAGAGCACAGAGAAAGGCTCTTGACCTCATCGAAGACGAAGTAGGCCGTCCTATTAACTACCACTCCTACGTATCCGGAGTTGCCGGACCTGACGTAGCAGTACTCTTCGCAGAAGAAGGTATCAACGGAGCTCACCAGGACCCTCAGTACAACGTACTTTACAGAGACGTTAACATGGTAAGATCCTTCGTAGACGCTTGCGAATCCAAGAAGGTAATGGCATGGGCTGAAATTCTCCAGATCGACGGAGCACACAACGCCAACGCTACAGCAAGAGAAGCATGGAAGGTAATGCCTGAGCTTATCGTTCAGCACGCTATCAACTCCAGATTCTCAGAAAAGGTTGGCCTTAAGCCTGAAAACATTTCCCTGTCAACAGTACCTCCTACAGCTACACCTGCTCCTTGTATGTACATGGACCTTCCTTACGCTGTAGCATTGAGAGACATCTGCGACAGATACAAGATGAGAGCACAGATGAACACTAAGTACATCCAGTCCTCAGCAAGAGAAGCTACTGTAACTCACGTAATGAACATGTTCATTTCCAAGCTTACAAGAGCTGACATCCAGTCCACAATCACACCTGACGAAGGAAGAAACGTTCCTTGGCATATCTACAACATCGAAGCTTGTGACACTGCAAAGCAGACCCTCATCGGCTTAGACGGTATCATGGATATGATCGAACTCAAGAAGGACGGTCCTCTGAGAGAAATTGCAAGAGACCTTAAGGAAAGAGCTCTTCTCTACATGGAAGAAATCGTAGAGGTTGGCGGTTACTTCAAGGCTGTTCAGGAAGGATTCTTCGTAGACTCCGCAAAATATCCCGAGAGAAACGGCGACGGTATCGCTCGTAAGATCGAAGGCGGCGTAGGCGTTGGATTCATCTTCGAAAGAGACGAAGACTACATGGCTCCCGTAACTGCTCACTACGGATACAACAACGTAGCTCAGTACGGCGGAAACCCTGAAGATCCTGCTGCTTTAATCGGCGGATGTACCTTCGAAGACAGAAGCAAAATCGTTTACATCGACGAGCTTGATGAAACAGATAGCGTAAATGTAAGACTTGAAAAGGTTGCTAAGTACAGAACAGGCGAATGCATCACTCCTGAAGTTGAATGGTGTGGAGACAGAGTGGTTATGATCACAATGTGTCTTCCTATCAACAAGCGTGTAGCAGAAGCTGCTGCTGTAGAATTAGGTAAGAAGTTAGGTCTGGTAGATCCTGAAGTTATCTCTGCTGAAATCATGCAGGATGCTGAAGCTACAAGAATCGAACTTAAGGGTAGAGTTGACTTTGACATCGACCTTAAGTCATTAGTAATTCCACCGGAACCTCACTACCTGACAGATAAGGAGCTTTATGCAGAATTCGAAGGACATTCTCACATGAAGGTTATCTGCGGTACAGTTGGAGAAGACGAGCACTCCGTAGGAATGCGTGAAATTATCAACATCAAGCACGGCGGAATCGAAAAGTGGGGTATCGAATGTATCTACCTTGGAACTTCCGTTCCTGTAGAAAAGATGGTTGACGCATGTATCGAAGAAAATGCAGAAGCTATCCTTGCTTCCACAATTATCTCTCACGATAACGTTCACTACAAGAACATGAAGAGACTTCATGAGCTGGCAGTTGAAAAGGGTATCAGAGACAAGATCATCATCTGCGGAGGCGGTACTCAGGTAATTCCTGAAGAAGCTCTCAAGACAGGCGTTGACATGGGATTCGGAAGAAACTCCCACGGTATCGACGTAGCTACCTTCTTAGCAGAAGAAAGACAGAGAAGAAGAGGCGAAAAATAATTTGCCCCATCTATCTGCAAAATAAAAACTTAGGGGGACGGGCCTGTGCCCGCCCCCTGTTTTAAAATATGCGGGGTGAAGAGATGTACCCTGCAGGATGCTGTAAAAAAATGTAAATAATGATTGTAAATTTCTGGCAAGTGTTGTACAATTCTCTTAAAGGCGGGGTAGCTGTCAACAGACAATTGGGAGCCCTGCCGAAGGGCGGACTCAACATATATTTCAGAGATGGAAAAGAGAATTATTTTATCTCAAATACGGTGGATGGAAAGCGAATCAGGAAAACAATAAGCAAAAATCCAAAATTGATTCAGCAGCTGGCTATGAAAAAGTTTTTGGAAGCAAAGCTTCCCATACTTAAGAAAAACTTAGCTGCCACCAAGATATTTGCTGCACAAATTGAGGACGACTCCACAGATTATGTGCTGGGAAAACTTCCAAAATGGATGCAAGCTTTGGTCTTCAAGGAGTTTGAGGCTGAAGTAGACAAAGAAAAGCTTTCTTGGGAAAAGCAGCCATACAATATGAGCAGCTATATGCCCGAGAGAAAGACTCACACTACCAGCCGTGGACTGAAGGTCAGATCCAAGTCGGAAGTGCTCATCTGTGAAGCTTTTTACAGAAATAATATCGCCTTTAGATATGAACAAATCTTGGAAATAAACGGGATTTCCTTTATACCGGATTTCACCATAAGGAGAGATGACGGTAAAATGGTATTTTGGGAGCATGCAGGCAGAACAGATAACAAAGATTATATAAATAAGCATTTCAGAAAAATGCTTACCTATATAGAAAACGGTCTTACTCCTTGGAATAACTTGATTGTCACCTATGATGATGAAGAGGGTAATATCAATATGAATATAATAGAAAGTGAAATCGCTTTAAAGCTGAAGTGAGAAGCCATGGAAGCCCTATTTAAAGAGGCATTTGAAAATTTGGAAGTAAATAGATTTTGGCTGGATGTGTATCCGGTCAACATCATTGGTATAAATTTATATGAAAGTCTCGGCATGCATAAGGACGGCATACTGAGAGAAAACTACAAGGCAGAGAGAGGCTATCTGGATCAGATAATTTACTCGATGCTAAAGAAAGAATATTTTAACAGAAAGGACATAATATGAAAGTTGATGTTTTAGTAGCGGAAATAGGCTCCACCACCACAGTGGTAAACGCTTTTAAGGATTTAGACTCGGACAATCCCGTGTTTTGGGCACAGGGACAGGCACCCACCTCAGTTGTGGAAGGTGATGTGAGAATAGGTCTTCAGGGTGCCATAGATGATTTGAAGCAGAAAATGGGCATAGATGAGCTGGAATACGACCAGATGGTAGCCACCTCATCGGCAGCCGGCGGTCTTAAGATGACGGTTCACGGCTTGGTTTACGATATGACAGCCAAGGCTGCAAAGGAAGCGGCTCTGGGAGCCGGCGGTATAATCCACGAAATTACCGTAGGAAAGCTGAGAAGAACGGACCTGGCTAAGATTAAAGAGATAAAGCCCAACCTTATCCTCATAGCCGGCGGTGTTGACTACGGCGAGAGAGACACTGCCATATACAACGCGGAAATGATAAGAACCATGGGTCTGACCACTCCTGTGGTTTATGCGGGAAATGTGGAAAATCAGGAGGAAATGAAGCTTATCTTCGATGAGGAAAGCGGACAATATCTCTACCTGGTAGACAATGTGTACCCTAAGATAGACCAGCTAAACGTGGAGCCTTGCAGAAAGGTTATACAGGATGCCTTCGAGGATCATATTGTCCATGCACCGGGAATGGAGCATGTGAGAGATATGGTAAACGGCCCTATCATCCCCACGCCGGGAGCTGTTATGGAATGTACCAAGCTGCTCTACGACTGCATCGGCGATGTTATGACCATAGACGTAGGAGGAGCCACAACTGACGTTCACGCAGTAACCGAGGACTCCGATGCGGTAGCCAGAATTCTTACGGCCCCTGAGCCTAAGGCTAAGAGAACCGTAGAAGGTGACTTGGGAGTTTTCGTAAACAGAGTAAAGGTAATAGAATCCATCGGCGAGGAAAAGCTGAGGAAGGAATGTGCAGAGACTCTTCACATAGACCTGGACAAAACCTTGGAATCCTATGTGGCAATCCCTAAGACGGAGGACGAAATCAAGCTGGTGGAAAGACTTACGGAAGAAGCTGTTTTGCGGGCTGTGGAAAGACACGCCGGCACCATCAGATACGTTTACGGACCTTCCGGCAGACAGACCTTGGCTGAGGGTAAGGATTTGACTCAGATACAATACATCGTGGGAACGGGCGGAGCCTTGACTCGTCTTCCCCACAGAGTTGAGATGATGCAAAAAATCGCCGAAGATAACGAAACGGGCATGAAGCTCTATCCACCTGATGCAGCCAAAATTTTAGTGGATAATGATTACATTATGGCCTCCATAGGAGTTCTTTCCAAGACTCACAGACAAGGAGCCATAAAGCTTTTGGGCAAGAGCCTGGGCATTGAGCTCAAGGAAAGAGTTCAGGATGTAGAAAAGGACAGATTTGTCAAGGAGCTGAGACACATTACCGATGCCAGATTGGCAAAGGAAGACGAGCTTGCGGCTGAAATGAAGGCTATGGAAGATCAGGGCTTCGACATAAGTGAGTACAAGAAGGCCATGGAAGAGAAAATAGGCGGCGCTACCCGTGAGGAGGTTGAAGCTGCTAAGAGAGAGGCTTTGGGAGATGAGGCGGCAGAACTCTGCAATTTGAAGAAATTCGCCGTGGAAGTTGCTAAGAAGGAAGCGGCCAAGGAAGCAGAGGCTCAGGATGCAGCCAAAGCAGCAGCACAGGAGGCGGAAAGCCCGGAGACTAAAGACGACTACGACGCATCCGCTCACGTGATGAGAGGCTGCGGTGAAGTAGACGGAAAGCCTAACTGCGACAGTAATTGCGGCACCTGCTACAGAAAGCACTGCAAGTGGAGAAAAGAAAGATAAAGGAAAATTGTTTTCCAAATCGGTTGTATAGCTATATAAAGGATGAAAAGGAGAAAAGAAATGTACCCAAGATTGATGATTGATTTGAAGAAGCTGAAAGGAAATTTAGACGGAGTGGCCAATATTACCAAGGATCAGGGCGGTATGTCCCTGATGATCGTTACAAAAGGCCTGGCTGCCGATAAAGAGCTGACAAAGCTGGTTTGCGAGCACCCTGCCGTAGACTTTGTGGCAGATTCCAGAGTGAAAAACATCGCAACCTATGCAGCTGCTGCTCGCAAAAACGGCAAGCTGACCACCCTTCTGAGAATACCTATGCACTGCGAGGTCAAGGAAGTGGTAGAGCATGTTGACTTAAGCTTTAACTCGGAGCTTTCCACCATCAGACTCTTGGATGAAGAGGCAGGCAAGCAGGGCAAGAAGCACAATATTCTCCTCATGATAGATATGGGCGACCTGAGAGAAGGCATTTTCTTTGAAAATGAAGATATGATATTTACGGCTGTAGAGGAAATCTTAAAGCTGAAAAACATAAATCTCTACGGCATAGGAGTTAATCTGACCTGCTACGGAGCCATCATCCCTAAGGAGGACAACCTGGGAGCCTTGGTAGCCATAGCAAAGAAGATTGAAGATAAATTCGGCATAAAGCTGAACATGGTTTCCGGCGGAAACTCTTCTTCCATCTACCTGGTAGGAAAGGGAGAAATGCCTGAGGGAATTACTAACCTGAGACTGGGAGAATCCTTCCTCTTGGGTAACGACACGGCCTATTGCACCAAGCTGGAGGGAACCACCGATGACGCCCTCATCCTTGAAGCCCAGATAGTTGAGCTTAAGGAAAAGCCTTCCCTTCCCATCGGTGAAGTGGGAGTAGATGCCTTCGGTGAAAAGCCCTTCTACGAAGACAGAGGCGTTATTAAGAGAGCCATCATCGCCATAGGAAAGCAGGATACGGATTTAGGCGGCATGATTCCTTTAGATGAAAAGATAGAAATCCTCGGAGGCTCCTCAGACCACACTATTTTAGATGTGACAAAATCTGACAGAGAATACAAGGTGGGAGATATCCTTTCCTTTAAGGTTGAATACGGTGCTATGCTGAAGCTGGCCACCTCCGCCTATGTGGAAAAGGACTACATCAGATAGAAGTCATGGTTAAAAGGGATAAGGCTGAAAGCTATGCCATCTATTCATTTCCGGTAGGCTTTCTCAAAATAGCCTATGAAGAGGATAGAATTGTGGCCATCGATAGGTGTGAGCCAACGGCCCCGGGCGCGGAAGGCAGGAAGACTGCCTTGACAGAGAAGGTTGCTGCCCAGCTTATGGAATATTTCCAAGGGAAAAGAAAGGTCTTCGACTTCCCCTATGAGCTTAAGGGGACGGATTTTCAAAGAAAGGTTTGGCATGCTCTCGAGGAAATCCCCTACGGAGAGACAAGAAGCTATAAGGATATAGCCGTTGCCGTAGGAAATCCTAAGGCCTGTCGTGCCGTGGGCATGGCAAACAACAGAAATCCTGTATCAATAGTTGTGCCCTGCCATAGGGTCATCGGCTCCGGCGGAGCTCTTGTAGGCTACGGCGGCGGTCTTGATATGAAGGAGTATCTACTGAAGCTTGAAGGCAGTATATAGAGTTAAAGGTATGTTTTGCATTATGTAGAACATACCTTTTTTATGTAAAAATCTTGACGGTTATGTGAAAATGTGTTATCCTAAACCAACGTAGTATTTTGTTTTTTGTGTCAACTTACAAGAATTCAAACGCTTTACTACGATAGCAGAATGCTTGCATAAAGCAAATCTTAGATAGGGAGTGATCCAGTGTTAATTTACATCTTAAAGCGTGTAGCAGCGGCTATAGCTACGGTTTTGGTCGTAATGACTATTACCTTCTTCCTGATGAATGCCATTCCGGGAAGCCCATTTCTTACTGAAAAATCCACACCGCAGCAGATTGAGCTGGCGAACCAGAAGTACGGCTTGGACAAACCGGCCATCGTTCAGCTTAAGAACTACATTGTCAACTATGCAAAGGGTGATTTAGGCGAATCTCTGAAGATGCAGGAAGGTACTCCTGTAGCCAAGATTATCTTCGGACAGAACAAGTTCAACCTTTCCATCAAGTTGGGAATTGCATCGGTATTGTTAGCTATCATATTAGGTATTCCTTTGGGGTGCTATGCGGCTTATCATCGAGGGTCCTGGATAGATGGATTTTTGCGTGTTTTGACCACCGTAGGAGTGGCTGTGCCTACCTTTGTATTGGCAGCGGTTTTACTCATAGTATTTTCCGTGAATCTGAGAATTCTGCCGAACATTTCAGGAAGTCTGCCCAACATGGCCTCTTATATAATGCCTGTCATCAGCTTGTCCTTCTACGATATTTGCTATATAGCAAAATTGACAAGAACCAGCATGCTGGATGCTATCAATCAGGACTATATAAGGACTGCAAAGGCCAAGGGCGTTAAGAACAAGTGGATTGTGCTGAAGCATGCCCTCAGAAATTCCCTCATCCCCGTAGTAACCTTCTTAGGCCCCCTGTTGGCCTATGTAATAACGGGAAGCTTTGTAGTTGAGACAACCTTCTCAATTCCCGGCTTGGGAAAGTATTTCATCGAAAGCGTATTGAACAGGGACTACCCTATCATCATGGCCACTACCGTAATACTTTCCGCATTGGTTATATTCATGAACCTTATGGTGGATATTCTTTATAAGCTTATCGACCCGAGAATTACGCTTACGACACAGGAGGGCTAAACGGTGGATAATAAATACGAAAAAATAAGCCCTTTTCAGGTAAATCCCGATAGTGTATGGGCTGATTACAAGCTGAGCGCAGCAGATTTTGCGCCGGCCTCCAAGTCGGAAAAAGAATCCATGGTAGAGGTGAGAAAGAGCGTATCCTATTGGAGAGACGCTGCTCGCCGCTTCAAAAAGAACACCGTATCCATGGTGGCGCTCTTCATATTCATAGCCATACTGCTCTTCGCATTTTTGGGACCTCTCATGATCCCCTATGACTATGAAAGCCAGTACAGAGGCACAAAGAACTTAGGCCCTAACCAGTATTCTCAGGATGAAGTTAAGATAAAGTCCATAGAAAATACAGTAGATGCCTTCGTTGCCACATCCTTGATGCCCGGCAGCGTAACCAGCCTGGCAAAGGGTGACTATTTCATAGAATATAAGGGCAAGACCTATGCTTTCACCTTGGAAAACAAGCTGAAAGACGGACTGATAGTTTTAGATTTAAAGGGAGACAAGGTGCTTTCCACAGTGCTTTTGTCTGATATAAGAAACGGTAAGATTTCCACTCGTATAGAGCTTCCCTACAGCGATACTCCGGCAGAGGAGGCCAAGGAACTTACCCCGAACAAGGGTGTTTTCCCTCACTTCTTCGGAACGGACTCAGCAGGCCGTGACACCATGGCCAGAACCATGTACGGTGCCAGAGTTTCCATCATAATAGGTATAACAGCAGCCATCATCGTACTGGTCATCGGTTCCATCTACGGAGCCATCTCCGGACTTGCCGGCGGCAAGGTGGATTTCGTCATGATGAGACTTGTAGAGCTGATATATTCCATACCAGAGGTTCTCATCGTACTGCTTTTACAGGTTGTTTTGAAGGAACCCCTTCAGGCCTGGTTCGAAAAGTCGGATAATCCCATGGTCATGGCCATGTCCGATTTGGGAGCCGGCATAGTGGCCATCTTTATAACCTTCGCTTTGCTGTACTGGGTAACCATGTCCAGAATAGTCAGAGGACAGGTGCTCCAGCTTAAAGAGCAGGAGTATGTGACGGCAGCCACAGCCTTAGGGGCTTCCAACGGCAGAATCATCAGAAGACATTTGCTTCCCAACTGTGTGGGACAGCTGGTAATAACCACTTGCCTCCAGATCCCTTCGGCTATATTCCTGGAATCCTTCCTCAGCTTCTTAGGCTTAGGAGTTTCTGCACCTATGGCCAGCTTGGGTTCCCTTTGCTCAGAGGCGTTGTCAACCATTACTCTGTACCCGTACAGACTGCTTTACCCGGGAGTCATACTCACGGTCATCGTTCTTACCCTCAATCTGGTAGGAGACGGTTTGCGTGATGCTTTGGATCCTCGTTTGAAGAAATAGGAGGTGGAATGTGGAAAACAAAGATGTTTTATTGGAAATAAAAGATTTAAAAGTCTCCTTCTTCACCCCCGCAGGTGAGGTAAAGGCCGTAGACGATATATCCTACACTATGGGATACAACGAAGTTATGGGAATCGTAGGAGAATCAGGTTCCGGAAAGAGCGTGGAAGCCTATTCCATAATAGGCCTCTTGCAAAGTCCGGGAAAGGTTACTGGAGGCTCCATAACCTTTGAGGGCGAGGATATCTTAGCCTATAGCGAAGAAGAAATGAGAAATTTCAGGGGAAACAAGGTCAGCATGATTTTCCAAAATCCCATGACCTGCCTGAACCCGGTATATACCATAGGAAATCAGCTCATAGAAGCCCTAACCTGCCATGATAAGAATATCAGCAAGGAAGAAGCCAAAAAGAGAGCCATCGAGATGCTGGAGCTGGTAGGCATAAATAACGCGGAAAAGAGGGTAGACCAATATCCCCATGAATTTTCCGGCGGTATGAGACAGAGAGCAATGATAGCTATGGCCCTTATCTGCAAGCCTAAGCTCATCATCGCCGATGAGCCCACCACCGCTTTGGACGTTACCATTCAGGCCCAGATTTTGGAGCTGATGAAGGACCTGCAGCATAAAGAAAATACCTCCATCATATTCATCACCCATAACCTGGGTGTTGTAGCTGAGATGTGCGACAGAGTTTCCGTAATGTACGCGGGAAAAATCGTAGAGCAGGGCAAGGTAAACGATATATTCTATAAGCCGGCCCACCCTTATACTAAAGGACTTCTGGAATCCATGCCCAGGCTGGATGCTGAGGGCCACGAAAGGCTGATTCCCATCGAGGGAACCCCTATCGACCTCCTCGATCCGCCTAAGGGCTGCAACTTCGGTCCCAGATGTAAAAACTGTATGAAAATATGTCTGACGGAAAAACCGCCCTTTGCCGACTTAGGGGACGGACACATTTCCGCTTGTTGGCTTCACTACATGAAGGGAAAGGAGGAGGAATAATGGAAGAAAGAAAGAAACTCCTCCAGATAAAAGGACTTAAGAAGCATTTCGCCATAAAGAGCGGCTTCAGAAAGAAAAATTACGTAAAGGCTGTAGACGGTGTAACTCTGGACATATATAAGGGTGAAACCTTAGGTCTTGTAGGAGAGTCCGGCTGCGGAAAGACTACTTTAGGCAGAACTATCCTCAGGCTTTACGAGCCCTCCGAAGGTGAAATCATCTATGACGGAACCTCCATCTATGACGGAAATTCCAAGAAAAAGGTTGATATGCTTCCCTTCAGAAGAAAGATGCAGATAATCTTCCAAGACCCTTCCGCATCTCTGGACCCGAGAATGACCGTAGGAGAAATCATCGGAGAAGCCTTGGATATTCACAAGCTTTTCCAGGGCAAAGAGGAAAGGGTGGAGAGAATAAAGAGCCTCCTGTCGGCCGTAGGCCTTAATACGGAGCACTCCAACCGATTCCCCCACGAATTCTCCGGCGGACAGCAGCAGAGAATAGGTATCGCCAGAGCCTTGGCAGTTGAGCCTGAATTCATAGTCTGCGACGAGCCTATATCAGCTTTGGACGTATCTATACAGTCCCAGGTTGTAAACATGCTGGAGGACCTCCAGGAAGAATTGGGCTTGACCTATCTCTTCATCGCCCACGATATTTCCGTAGTAAGGCATATTTCCGACAGAATCGGAGTAATGTACTTAGGAAATCTGGTGGAGCTGGCTGAAAGCGATGAGCTTTACAACAACCCCATACACCCTTACACCAAGACCCTGATGTCGGCAGTACCCATCCCTGACCCGGAGAAGACTAAGGCCAGAAAGAGGCTTCTCTTAGAGGGAGACATACCCAGCCCCATCAACCCGCCTGCCGGATGTAAATTCCATACCAGATGTCCCTATGCCATGGAAATCTGTTCTAAGGAGCAGCCGGTTTTCAAGGAGTACGAAAAGGGACACTTCGCAGCCTGCCACCTTCTGGAAAAGGAAGAAAAGGCACAGCCTGCAGCTGAGGCGGAAAATCTGTAAACCTATGTTTTAAACAGTCAATAAAAACTGTTTATATAAAAAATATCCACTAAAAAGGAGGAACAAAATGAAAAAGCTAATAGTATTAGTAATGGTATTCTGCATGGTATTTGCAATGGCAGCCTGCGGAGGCAACCAAGCTTCCAATGACGGACCCTTCGTAGTAAACGCATGCATCGCTTCCGAGCCGGAAACCATCGACCCTAACTTGGCCAGCTCTGTAGACGCTGCCACTTATACTCACCATCAGTTTGAGGGGCTCATGAAATATGAGATCATCGACGAAGATATGGATGAGAGCGGTAACGTGAAGAATACAGAGGTAGTTTACGGACAGGCTAAATCCCACACCGTATCTGACGACAATTTGGTTTATACCTTCACTTTGAGAGATGACATCTTCTGGTCTGACGGTGAGCCTGTAACAGCAAAGGATTTCGTTTATTCCTGGAGAAGACTTGTAAATCGTAAGACATCTTCCGATTACGGCTATTTCTTAGACGGCGTAGTTCTTAACGCTTCTGACATTCAGGCAGGAAATAAGAAGCCGGAAGAGCTTGGAATCAAGGCTATCGACGACAAGACCGTTGAAATCACTTTGGAAAACCCTACTCCTTACTTCATGGAAATGTGTGCTTTCGCATCACTTGTTCCTCTGAGAGAAGATGTAGTAGAAGGCAACAAGAACTGGACAGACCCTGATAAGATCATAGTTAACGGACCTTATAAGCTGGTTGACTGGACTCACGACTCTTACCTGAAATTCCAGCCTAACGAAAAGTACTATGATGCAGAAAACTTAGGACCTACAGAAATCAATTTCTGGCTGTCAGCAGATCAGACTGCAATACTTTCCGCATATCAGACCGGAGACTGGGACTATGTTGAAGCATTCCCTACAGACATGATTCCTACACTTCAGGCTTCCGGAGATTGCTTTATCGACCCTTATGTAGGAACATACTTCCTCTATGTAAACTGCGATAAGGTAAGCGATTGGAGAGTAAGAGCAGCTATGGCTCTTTCCATCGACAGAGAAAACATCGTTAAGAATGTAACTCAGGGTGGAGAAACTGCAGCTAAGGGCTTTGTAGCTTCCGGAATCCTCAACTCTAAGGGAGAGGACTTTGTAACTACTACCCCCGGAGCAGGAGCTATTTACAACACTCTTCAGGAAAAATATCCTGACTACGACCTTTCCAACTACGACGAAGCTTGTGAACTTGCAAAGGTTCTCTACAAGGAAGCTGTAGATGAAGGAAAGTGGAATCCTAAGACTACTATCGTTTACAACTTCAATACAGACGACAAGCACAAGGCTATCGCAGAAGCTTGCGGACAGGACTGGAAATCTGTTTTAGGTATCAACATTACTCTTGCTAACCAGGAGTGGAACACCTATACAACAGGTCTTGCAGAACACACCTTCGGTGTTGCCCGTATGGGATGGATTGCCGACTACAATGACCCCATCACATACTTAGAGCTCATGGTAACAGGAAATCCTTACAACTACGGACTTTACAGTGATAAGAACTTCGACGCTGCCATCAAGAAGGCTAAGGCTACTGAGGCAGGAACAGAGCGTGACAAGATTCTCTACGATGCAGAAGCAGCTCTCTTCGGAGAAGGCGGATTCCCTGCAATCCCTGTATACTACTACACTGTACCTTACTGCAATAAGACTGTTGCAAACATCGGATACACCACTATGGGATATCACTTCTTCCAGTATGCAAAGCCTGCAAAATAATAGGGTAGTATAATCGAAGAAATCAATATTAAGGACTAAAAAAAGAGGCTTCACCGTGAAGCCTCTTTTCCTTTTGGGTTATAAGCCGGGGATTTCTAAGGCTTATCCAAGTTGCGCAAATCCCCACGATTTCAAAAGTTTATCCAAACCTTGCAAAATGAGCTTTCTAAGGCTTGTCCAAGTTGCGCAAAATCCCCACGATTCCAAGAGTTTATCTAATTTTCAAAAAAACCGCATTTTGGCTTAAAAAATTGCCAATATTTTCCATAAAAATAGGGTTTACAGCAAAATTCGCGGGAAAACTGCCGTATTATGTAAACCTTTTATAGCCTATTTTGCATTTTTGGTCAAAAAAGCTAAACTCTGCTTCAGGGCCGGTATTTCTATTAGCCCCGCCATCTTTCCTCCGCCGGCACTCCATAAGCTGAGCCCCCTTCCTCGGGCATGTACCTCCAAAGCAGCAGTCCCCTCTCCGGGAGGCAAAGGGAGCAACTCCTACCAATTTAAGTAGAAAATCCCCCTGCAAAATGGTATAATAACCCTTAGAGCAGATATCGCTCACAGGAGAAAAATATGGACATAAAAATCCGCAGAGCTCAGAAAAAGGACACAGAAAGGGTACTGGCTCTTTTGAGTCAAGTTCTTGAGCTCCACGCAAAGATAAGGCCTGATATTTTCATATCGGGGACCACAAAATACACCGAAGAGGAGCTGACAAGCATTTTCGCCGACCCTTTAACCCCGGTCTTTGTAGCCGTTGATGAAGAGGACAAAACCGTAGGCTATGCCTTCTGTATTCTTAAGCTTCAGCCTGCCACCAACAATATGAAGGAGGGCAAAACCCTGTTCATAGACGACCTCTGCGTGGACGAAAAACAGAGGGGAAGAGGCATAGGAAATAAGCTTTACGACTTCCTTCTGGGCTATGCCAAAGAGGAAGACTGTGGAAGCATTACCCTGAACCTTTGGGAGGGCAACGAAGACGCGCTGAAATTCTACGAAAGCCGACATATGGGCGTAAAGAAGCGGGAAATGGAATACATATTGAAATAAAAGATTTTGCAAAATAGATAGAAGGAATAGAGAAGAGGACATGATATGCTGTATTTAGGATGCCATCTTTCAACAACCAAAGGCTATGAGAGAATGGGCAAGGATGCCTTGGACATAGGCGCCAACACCTTTGCCTTTTTCACCAGAAATCCACGGGGAGGGAAGGCAAAGGAAATAAACGAAAAGGACATGGAGGGGCTTGGGAAAATCCTGTCGGAAAACAGCTTCGGAAAGCTGGTGGCCCACGCACCCTACACACTGAATCCCTGCTCGGACAAGGAAAGCACCAGAGAATTCGCCTACCTTGCCATGAGGGAGGACTTGGAGCGTATGGAATATCTGCCGGGAAACTACTACAATTTCCATCCGGGAAGCCATGTAGGACAAGGGCCGGAGCGAGGCATAGAGCTTATTTCCGAGCTGCTGAATCATATTTTGACAGAGGAGCAGACCACTACCGTGCTTTTGGAAACCATGAGCGGAAAGGGCAGCGAAGTTGGTAGCAGCTTTGAGGAGCTGGCGGAGATAATACGCAGGGTGGAGCTTAAGGATAAGCTGGGAGTTTGTCTTGACACCTGCCATGTCAGCGATGCGGGCTACGATATCATCAACGATTTAGATGGAGTGCTGGCGGAGCTTGACAGGATAATCGGCCTTGACAAGCTGAAGGCCCTGCATATAAACGACAGTAAAAACCCGATGGGAGCCGGAAAGGATAGGCATGCCTGTGTAGGCGACGGTTATCTTGGGAAGGAGACAATTTTGTCGGTGATAAATCACCCTATGTTAAAGGGCTTGCCCTGCATTTTGGAGACACCCCAAGAGGACTTGAATGGATATAAAGAGGAGATAGCAATGCTGCGGAAAGGTGAAAAGTGATGGAAAAAAGAGATATTTTAGTAATAAACCCGGGGTCGACAACCACAAAAATAGGCGTATTCAGAGATCTGGAGCCCCTATTTGAAAAAACCGTGACCCATGCACCGGAGGACTTGCTCGCTTTCGGAGATATCATTTCTCAGGAAAGCTACAGGGTAGACCTGATAAACAAGGCCTTAGATGAAAAGGGCTACAATAGGTCAGGCCTTAAAGGCGTAGTAGGTAGAGGGGGGCTGATAATCGGAATCAAGGGGGGCGGCTACAGAGTGGACGACAAGCTTTGCGAAGCCTTGAAAAGCCCGGAAAATCCCCAGCATGCAGCCAACCTGGGAGGCATAATAGCTGAAAAAATCGCAAGGGAATTAGGTCTTCCTGCTTTCATCTACGACAGTCCTACAGGCTGTGAATTGACAGAGGTAGCAAAGATTTCAGGCTTGGCTGAGCTGGAAAGATTCGGCTCTTACCATGTGCTCAACTCCAAGGCTCAGGCCAGAAACTATGCCGCATCCATAGGGAAAAGCTACAGCGACCTGAGACTGCTCGTTTGCCATTTGGGCGGAGGGGTAACCGTAACGGCTCATCTTGATGGTAATATAATAGATGGGGCTTCCTATGACGAAGGTCCCATGTCGCCAGAGAGAACGGGAGGAATTCCTTTGCTCCTCTGGAATAACCTGGCTTTTTCCGGAAAATATACGGAGGAAGAAGCTGAGAAGCTGATATGCGGTAAAGGCGGCCTCTATTCCTACCTGGGAACTACAGACTGCAGGGAAGTGGAGGCTATGGTTCGTGATGGAAATGAGAAAGCAGCTGTCGTATACGAAGCTTTCGCCTATCAGGTTGCCAAGAGCATCGCTCAGGTGTCCGTAGCCTTAAAGGGTAAGGTTGACGCCATCATCCTTACGGGAGGAGCTGCTCGCGCTGAGCTGCTCAGAAATATGATTATGGATTATGCTCCCCATATAGGGGAATATGTCCTGCTGCCGGGAGAGGCAGAGCTGTTGGCTCTGGCTCAGGGTGCAGACAGAATACTGAGAGGGGAAGAAGAAGCAAACTATTATGGCAGATAAGAAGAAATTACTTTTTGTAAACAGCTGTATAAGGGGAGAGAAATCACGGACCCTTAAGCTGGCTAAGCTTTATATAGACAAATTCCTGAGCAGCAAAGCCCAAGCAGGAGAAAACTGGGCTTTGCAGGAGGTAGACTTGAACAGGGAAAAGATTCAGGTTCAGGATGCTGCTCTCTTGGAAAAGAGGGAGGACCTCATAGCTGAGAAGGCTTTTGAGGACCCCGTGTTCGACTATGCTCGCCAGTTCATAGAAGCCGACTTTATCCTCATAGCTGCTCCCTATTGGGACTGGCAATTCCCTGCCCTGCTCAAAATATATTTGGAACGGTGCTCGGTTTCCGGCCTGACCTATATCTTCGATGAAAAGGGCTGCTCTGCCGGCAGATGCAAGAGCAGCAAGGTGGTCTATATAACCACAGCAGGAGGATACATGGAAGGCCTCAATATGGGCTATGATTATCTGGTGGAGCTGATGAAAATTTTCGGCATAGAGACTACTGAGCTCATAGCAGCCGAGGGCCTGGATTTGGCTTGGAATGACTGCGGTGAAATCATGGCTGCTGCCATGAGAGATGTGGAAAGCAGATTTTAAAAGGAAGATTTTTGTAAGTTGCAGAGTGAAAGGTAAGTGGAAATGGCAGACTATAAAAAATTGCAGAACGGAAGCGATATAAGAGGCATCGCCTTGGAAGGGGTGCCGGGAGAAGCTCCCAACCTGGGGGAAGCGGAAACTTTGGCTATAATGTCAGGCTTTGTTCATTGGCTTGTAAAAAAGACGGGGAAAGAGGCGGAAGCGCTGAAAATTTCCGTAGGCCGTGACAGCCGCATAAGCGGAGAGGATTTTAGAAATTGGATATCTCGAGCCCTATCAGGAGAAGGTGTACAGGTCTTAGACTGCGGCATGGCGTCCACTCCGGCCATGTTTATGTCCACCATATATCCCGAATTCGATTGCGACGGAGCCATCATGATTACGGCCAGCCACCTGCCCTTTAACAGAAACGGCTTTAAATTCTTTTCAAAGCAGGGGGGCCTGGACAAGGCTGATATAAAAGAAATTTTAGCCCATGCAGAAGGGGCGAGGAGCTTGCCCAACGCAGGCCGAGGCAAGGTATGGGAAGCGTCCTTAATGGAAGCCTATTGCAAAGACCTGCGGGAAAAAATAAAAAAAGGAGTTTCCGCACAGGACTATGATATGCCCCTTAAAGGTTTAAAGATAGTGGTGGACGCAGGAAACGGCGCCGGCGGCTTTTTCGCCAAGGATGTTTTGGCACCCTTGGGAGCAGATGTGAGGGGCAGTCAGTTTTTAGAGCCTGACGGAACCTTCCCCAATCATCAGCCCAATCCGGAAAATAAGGAGGCCATGGAGTCTATATGCCGAAAGGTTTTAAAGGAAAAGGCCGACTTGGGACTTATCTTCGACACGGATGTGGACAGATCCTCGGCGGTGGACAGCTTGGGCAAGGAAATCGCCAGAAACGGCATCGTGGCCCTGGCGGCAGCTCTTATCGCCAAAGAGCATCCTGGAACTACCGTGGTTACGGACAGCATTACGGGAGAGCCTCTTACCGAGTATCTGGAAAAATGCTTGGGTCTAAAGCACCTGAGATATATGAGGGGCTATAAGAACGTTATCAACAAGGCGGTAGAACTCAACGAAGCCGGTACAGACAGCCAGCTGGCCATTGAAACCTCCGGCCACTGCGCCTATAAGGAAAACTATTTCCTCGACGACGGAGCCTATCTGGCCACTAAGATTGTGATAAAAGCGGCTCAGCTTAAGGCCGCCGGAGTGGGCATAGATGTGATCCTTTCCAGCTTGAAGGAGGCCAAGGAAGCCGTAGAGATAAGATTTCCCATAGGGGCGGCAGATTTTGCGGAGTACGGAGATGAAGTGCTGCAGGCCTTTGAAGCTTGGGCTGAGGAAAAATCTGAAGAGGGAATCACCCCGGTGAAGCCTAATTATGAAGGTGTAAGGCTTAATTTTGAAAGGGCTGGACTAAAGGGCTGGTGCCTTTTACGAAAATCCCTCCACGACCCCATAATGCCTTTGAATGTAGAGGTGGAGGAAGGAAGCTGCGGGGAGATTCTGGCCTTGGTGAAGGCCTTCCTGAAGGATTTTCCGGAGATAGGCATATAGGCAGTTTGCAATAAACTTGGAAGGAGAGTTATTTTATGAAAAAGACCCTGATAACCATAGCCGCAATTGGCTTTATGATCGTTGCAATTGGTCTTGCTGTAAGGGATATGAAAACCGGAGAGGTGGACCCTATGCCTGGGCAGAAGAACGGCGGCAACGTCAAGACCTATCTTACTATAGTAGCGGAGACGGCGGAGCTCAAGAATGAATTGGGGGATGATACTCCCTACTGTGATATCTATAAGAATTATAATATCTTCGTAAAAACTATGGGAATGAGAAAGAGCGAAGCATTGAAAAATGCTGAAAGCACCTGGCTGCAAAACCGAGCCATCACTTGGTATGCCAAAGAACAGGATCTCCTCGCCGATTCCGAGAGCCTGGCAGCTTATATGGAGGACATTTATGACAGCCTTGTGGGTACCGAGGAGTATCCCTTTTACGAAGAGATAGCAAAGAAAAAGGGCATAACTGTGGAAGAACTCATACAAAATGACTGGAAATCCTACAGAACAGCCTGTGACGTAAATAATGTATATGAATCTGAGAAGACCAAGTACAAGGACGAAGGGGAAAAGCCTTTTACGGATTATTGGAAAGAATTTGTGGGCAAGCTGACAGAGGACTACAAAAAGACCGAGGATTACGCCGAAATAAAGGTGAAGCTGGAAAACTCGGTTAAACTGGTTCAAGAGGAAAAGGAATTGACCCCGGAGGAACTGGAAAAGGAAGATATATTTGTAGAGGCGTAAAGGTGTCTTTATGCCAAAAAAGTATTGAAAATACAGAATGGTTGTGCTATTATGTAGCAGAAAAGGTTTAACTATTTTTCAAAAAGGAGTTGACGAGATGACTTGGTGGAAT
>JBHADF010000057.1:0-23126 GCA_041854955.1 Anaerovoracaceae bacterium
ATCATGTTGGTATTTCCCTTCACATCCATAGGCACTCCGGCGCTTATAACTACCCTGTCTCCTTCCTTTAAAAGACCTTTTCCCACGGATTTTTCCATGCAGCTCATTATGAGCTTTTCAGGATTCTTCATGTTATCCACCAGCAAAGGTCTCACGCCCCACTGGAGAGCCATCTGATGAAAGGTCTTCAGATGAGGTGTGGCAGCAATTATAGGTGTCTGCGGTCTGAATTTACTCATCTTTGTAGCCGTATATCCGCTTTTCGTTATGGCTATCAGGGCAGCCGCCTTTATATCCTTTGCCAAGGTGCAGGCTGCATGGCCCACCGCATTGGTGGTATCCCTGGCGTCCATTTCATGCCATCTGTTGGCTTCCGGCAAGAATCTGAAATCCTCCTTTTCCGCTTGGGCGGCAATCTTGGCCATGGCTTTTACAGCTTCTATCGGGTATTTTCCCATGGCGCTTTCACCGGAAAGCATGACGGCAGTAGTTCCGTCGAATACGGCATTGGCCACATCGGTGATTTCGGCTCTCGTGGGCAAAGGATTTTTAATCATGGATTCCAGCATTTGGGTGGCCGTAATGACAATCTTTCCGCTTTGGAGGCAACGCTTTATGAAGCGCTTTTGGATTCCCGGCAATCTTTCGAAATCCACCTCTACTCCCATATCACCTCTGGCCACCATTATTCCGTCGGACAGGCTTAAAATCTCCTCGAAGTTCTCTATGCCTTCAATGTTCTCAATCTTGGAAATTATCCTTATGTCCTCTCCCCCCTTGGAATCCAGAAATTCTCTCAGGAGCCTTACATCCCCTCCCTTTCTGACAAAGGAGGCGGCCACATAATCTACGGATTTTTCTATTCCGAAAATCAGGTCACTCTTGTCCTTATCTCCCAAATATTCCATGTTGAGGGAAACCTTTGGAATGTTCACACCCTTATGGTTTGAAATCTCTCCGCCGGTCATAACCTTGGTTTTTATGGTGGTTTCGCCCACTTCCGTAACCTCTAATCGGATTTTTCCATCGTCAATGAGAATATGGTTACCCTTTTTAAGCTGGCATGGCAGTTCCTTGTAGGTTATAGAGCATATACTTTCGTCGCCCTTCACTTCTTCCGTAGTCAGGGTAAAGTCCTGTCCTGCCGTTAATGCGACCCGCTCTGTCTTAAGCTCCCCGGTCCTTATCTCCGGGCCTTTTGTATCGAGAAGCACCGCTGCGGATAGACCCAGCCTGTCTCTTACTTCTCTGAATTTATCTATATTTTCCCCATGGCTTTTATGGTCTCCATGGGAAAGGTTTACACGCGCCACATTCATTCCGGCCTTCAGCATCTTTTCCATTACAGTCTTTCCGTTGGATGCAGGCCCTAAGGTGCATACTATCTTGGTCTTTCTCAAAACATGACCTCCTTTTCGATTATAAAATGATTATACTACCCCTTCAGGCGGAGGAGCAAGTACAAAAATAAAACAAACTACGCCTTGTCACCCCTTTTGGAGGAGAGTAGAATTGTGTTAATCAAGTTTTATTTCAATTTTAGGAGGAATACTATGTCCATACCTGACACGCTTAAAGAAAGATTGAGAAGCCCTCGCGCCGAAGCCCTGATAATGTCTGCGGAGGAGGCTGCCCTTTTGATAAAGGATAAGATGATAGTGGGAACCAGCGGGTTCACCCCTTCCGGTTACCCTAAGGCCGTGCCTTTGGCTTTGGCTGAAAGAGTAAAGAATGGGGAAAATCTCACCATAGATATATACTCGGGAGCCTCCTTAGGGCCTGAAATAGACACGGTTTTGGTGGAGGCCGGCATCATAAGAAGAAGGCTTCCCTACCATACCAATGCCACCATGAGAAAAGCCATCAATTCCGGCTCGGTACAGTACACAGATATGCACCTTTCAGTTTCAACTCAGATGGTAAACTTAGGGTACATAGCCCCTCCTGATTTAACCATAGCAGAGGCGGTGGCCATAACCGAGGAAGGAGATTTAATCCTTTCCACAGCTGTAGGAAACACGCCTACCTTTATAAACCATTCTCCCTCTGTAATAGTGGAGCTTGCCATGAAAAAGCCCTTGGAATTGGAAGGCATGCACGATATTTTCATCACGGAGAATCCTCCATTAAGGCAGCCTATAGGTGTGGTCAAGGTGGACGATAGAATCGGCTCCACCGTTGTAAAATGCGGCTGGGATAAGATAAAAGCCATAGTAATTTCCGATTTGCAGGACCAGACCCGCCCCCTCCGGCCGGTCAACGAGGAGGAAAAGGCCATCGGCAACCATATATTGGAATTCCTCCGTTCAGAGGTGGCCCAAGGTAGATTGAGCAATTCTCTGCTGCCCATACAGTCAGGAGTAGGCTCCGTCGCCAACGCTGTGCTCTACGGTCTTTGCGAAGCCGAATTTCAAGGCCTTACCTGCTATACGGAAGTAGCTCAAGACTCCATGCTGGATTTGCTTCGCTCCGGAAAATGTGACTTTGTTTCCTGTACCTCCGTCTCCCCTTCTCCTGAGGGTCTGACTCGCTTCTTTGACGAGCTTGGCTTCTTTAAGGACAGAATCCTATTCCGTCCCCAGGAAATATCCAACAGTCCGGAGGTTTCCAGAAGGATAGGCATCATAGCCATGAACACGGCTTTAGAGGTGGACATTTACGGCAATGTAAACTCCACCCATTCTCAGGGCAAGAAAATAATGAACGGTATCGGCGGCTCAGGCGACTTTTCCAGAAGTGCGGTGATTTCCATTTTCACCACTTCCTCTCTGGCCAAGGATGGGAATATTTCCTCTATCGTTCCCATGTGTCCTCATGTGGACCATACGGAGCACGAGGTTTCAGCCATAGTAACGGAGCAGGGCTATGCGGATTTGCGAGGACTTTCTCCCAAGGAAAGAGCTGTTAAGATAATCGAAAACTGTGCTCATCCCGACTATAGAGATGCGCTCATGGACTATTTTGACAGAGCCTGCGCAGAAATGCCCTGCCAAACTCCCCATATACTGGAGGAAGCCCTGTCCTGGCATGTAAGGTATGAGAAAACAGGGAGTATGAAGAGGTAGAATTAAATAGGTGTTTACGAAAAAAATCGGCGGCTCGGGAATTATCCCTTGCCGCCTTTTTTGCTTCAATAAATCATATATGCCATTTCCAGTTTACCACCTCGGGTAAATCTTCACCGTACTCGGCGATATGGTTCTTGTGTCTTACCAGTAAATCGTTCATCTCCTGATTTAGGTGTCCTCCTCTATTGCCTAACTGAGGCAGGTATTTCAGGGCTTCTTTCACAAGGCTGAATCTGTCTATATGATTTTGTACCCTCATATCAAAGGCTGTTGTGATGGTACCTTCTTCCAAATATCCGTGAACATGGAAATTTTGCTCATTGGTTCTGCCGTGAGTCAGCTCATGTATCAGCTTAGGATAGCCGTGGAAGGCAAAGATAACAGGCTTGTCCTTTGTAAAAAGCAAGTCGAATTCTTCATCTCTCAGGCCGTGGGGATGGTTGGTGTGCTTCTCCAGCTTCATTAAGTCCACCACATTGATGAATCTTATCTTAAGCTCCGGGAAGTTGTCGTGAAGTATGGTGGTGGCGGCCAAGGCTTCTACCGTAGGCGTATCTCCGGCGCAGGCCATGATTATATCCGGCTCACCCTCCTGATCCGTAGATGCCCAATTCCATATTCCAACACCCTGGGTGCAGTGAGTAACAGCCTCATCCATAGGCAACCACTGCATGGAAGGATGCTTTGATGCCACGATGACATTGACATAGTTTTTGGATTTTATACAGTGGTCAAAGCAGGAAAGGAGGCAGTTGGCATCGGGAGGCAAGTACATCCTCACCACATCCGCCTTCTTGTTAGCAGTATGGTCTAAGAATCCGGGGTCCTGATGAGTAAAGCCGTTATGGTCCTGTTGCCATACATTGGAGCTTAAAATCAGGTTCAGGGATGCGATCTTCTGTCTCCAAGGCAGTTGATTGCAGACCTTGAGCCACTTGGCGTGCTGGCTAACCATGGAGTCAACCACCCTGATAAAGGATTCGTAGCTGGCAAAGAAGCCGTGTCTGCCCGTCAAAAGATAGCCCTCCAGCCAGCCTTCACACATGTGCTCGGAAAGGTAGGAGTCCATAATTCTTCCCGAAACATCCAAGTCCTCGTCTCCCTCGTAATATATGCCGCTGAAGGCTCTCTTTTCAACCTCGAAAGCTTTGTTCAATCTGTTGGATTTAGTTTCATCGGGTCCGAAAATTCTGAAATTCTTGTTTTCCTTGTTTAGTACAAAGAGGTCACGCACATAGCCCCCCAGCTCCATCATATCCTGAGCCTTTACTGTTCCTCTGCCTTCCTTGGGAATATCCACGGCATAATCCTTAAAGTCGGGAGTTCTCAGGTCCTTAAGCAGCTTTCCTCCGTTGGTATGAGGGTTGGCCGACATCCTTCTGTCTCCCTCCGGCGTCATTTCCTGCAGGCTCTCTATGAGGCGGAAATTTTCGTCAAAGAGCTCTTCCGGCTTGTAGGATTTCAACCAGGCTTCCAAAAGTCCCAGGTGGTTTTCCTTTGACATATCTATGGGAACCTGATGGGCTCTGAAGGTATTTTCTATCTTCTTTCCGTCAACTTCCTTGGGGCCGGTCCAGCCCTTGGGAGTTTCAAGTATTATCATGGGCCAAGCAGGTCTTTCCGTAACCCCATCTTCCCTGGCTTTTCTCTGGATTTCCTTTATTTCCTCTATGCACTTATCGATAACCTTAGCCATCTCCTTATGCATCTTTTCAGGTTCGTTGCCGGAAACCGTATAGGGCTTATAGCCACAGCCTTGGAAGAACATATCTCGCTCTTCCTTTGGTATTCTGGCAAAAACCGTAGGGTTGGCAATCTTATAGCCGTTCAGGTGTAAAATCGGCAACACGGCACCGTCTCTTTTGCAGTCCAGAAATTTATTGGAGTGCCAAGCGGTGGCCAAAGGGCCTGTCTCAGCTTCGCCGTCACCTACTACACAGGCTGCTATCAGGTCCGGATTGTCGAAAACGGCACCGAAAGCATGAGCCAAGGAATATCCCAGCTCTCCCCCTTCGTTGATGGAGCCCGGAGTTTCCGGTGCTACATGGGATGAAATCCCTCCCGGAAAGCTGAATTGCTTGCACAGGGTCTTCATACCCTCTTCATCCCTGCCCACATTGGGGTAAACCTCGCTGTAGGTTCCTTCCAGATAAGAATTGGAAACGAAGAAATTTCCTCCGTGTCCCGGTCCGGAAATGAAAATCATATCCAAGTCGTACTTTTTAATAGCCCTGTTAAGGTGAGCATAGACGAAATTTTGTCCCGGCACCGTACCCCAGTGACCTACGATTTTCTTTTTGATGTGCTCTCTTTTAAGAGTTTCCCTCAACAGAGGATTATCCAAAAGATAAAGCTGGGCCGCTGAGAGATAATTGGCCGCTCTCCAAAAGGCGTCTATTTTCTCTAAATATTCTTTGCTGTCATAATTAGTCATTTTCTAACTCCCTTCTTTTACTCCACCAGTACGAACTGCACTACCCATCTCGTTGCGTGGCCGGTTCCTGTGCATGTGGACAAAGTAATCAATTTATCATCGGTTTTTGGTGAGGTCTCTCCTACCACTTCCGATTGTTCCTCACTTTTATCTATAAAGCGTCTCTTGTTGTTTTTCGTTTCAGGTGCAAAAGCAAAGACATGGCCATTTACATCGGCTTCATAGGCAGCAAAGGCCTCATACCTTTCTATCTTCGACTCCGTGATTATGTACATGTACTTATGCTCGTCGAAATAGTCCTGCTTTCCGTATTTTAACAGGCCGCTGAACATCTCCGTATTTTTCAGGTTATGCCCGTATATTATGGTGTTGAAGTCGGAAAAATCCGCTTTCCCCCGCACATCCATAAATATGGCTCCCATCCAGTTATATTTTTTATCCCAGGTGTGGGTTAAATAATATTCGTTATCATTTCCGTAGACAAAGGGATAATTGACTCTGGTACCAGGTATGAAAATCCATCCCTCCACCTGAGAGTTCTTTTTCTTCAAGGCCGCTAAATTCATTTTGGCCAGCTTATCCACCGTAATCGTCGGCAAAAGGTTGCTGTCCCATAAGGTTCCTGATTTTTCTATGACTTCTGCTTTGGGTATTTCAGCTATTTTGCCCGCTTCCTCGTATATTTCTATGCCCTCCTTGTATTCCCTATAGGAGGTGAAAAATCTGAAAGCGGAATAGCAAAATATACACAGAAGCACTGCTATTATTATTTTATCTATCAGGCTTCTCTTTGAAGTTTTCATCTGTATTTCCTCTTTATAAGTTTCTTTATATAGCTTCATTTTATCCTATAATGTAATTTATTGCAAGAAAATAGAAAAACGAGTAATCATCTTCTCCCGTAGGAATTTCAAGACAAAGAAAAAAGCCTCGAGAATCTGTCCCAAGGCTTGTATTCACATATTATTTCTTGTTCTTTATAAGCTGTGCAGTTCCTGTAACTGCTCCGTAAAATACAGCGGCTACGGGCCAAATCAACCAGGTTATTGCCCAGGCTGATGTCAGGAAGCTGATGAGCAGATAGGCAGCAGTTATCAGGCTCCAATATATTCCGCCCACATTACTATTCTCTTTTTTCTTTCTGGAGTAATCCCCTTCTTCCAGAAGCTTGTCAAAGCTTTCGCCTATCATGGCTGCTCTTACTATTAGGAAAACACCTGCTGCCACAATTATCAACAACAGACCTACTGCCATCAATTGTAAATTTTCTCTGTCAGGCGTTAAAATTCCTGAAAGCAACAGAGGGATTACGCTTACAATGCACAGAATAACTCCGATAGCGATATTGGTTCTGTAGGCTAAATCAAAGTCAGCCTTTCTCTTTTCCACAATACCCTTCACCCCATATATCAATTCTACGGGTTCTTTTTCCAGATACTCGAATTTTTTTGCTCGGAAGCCGTGGGACATGAAAGTGTAGACAGCTATAGCCACCAATATTATCAATACACTGATCCCTATGGCCGTGGACACAGTTTCGTCTATGTAGAATTGGCTTGACGAAGGGTTTGCGCTCATGGCTAAAAGGAATATGAGAAGTGCAGGTGAAAGTATACACAGTGCCACCGCTAAACCTATCTTGGTCGAATCAGCTTCCTGTAAATCCATGAAGCTGTTGGCTTCCTCCAGGGATACCTTCCTGTTTTTGTGTTCATCCGGATCCGATATCGGGGTTCCATCCGGGATTTCAATTTCTTCCTTTAAAAGATAGTCTACACTTACACCGAAAATGCCGCTCATTTTAACAATTTTATCTATATCCGGCATGGCTAAGGTAGATTCCCATTTTGAAACCGATTGTCTGGACACTCCCAACTGTTCGGCCAACTGCTCCTGGGACCAGCCTAATTTTTTTCTGAGTTCAATAATTTTGTCCGCTAATATCATTTTCTCTTCCTCATCTTTCTGCAATCTCTTTTATCTGACTGCAAGAAAAATTTATCATTTTTTACCGTTGCTCTCTACCAATTAGCCTTGGAAATTTGTCAACCCAAGGTTGCATTCGTTGAAATTTAAGGGAATGTCTACTTCACTTCCCTTAATAGAAGGTTGCAACCTCGTCTTCCGGCGGTTGGGATTTTTCCAAAGAGGAGATGTGCAGAACCGGCCCTTGGGAATCATACATTTTATTATATTCCCTCTCTACGCGAGCCTGGATTATAACCCAGCCTCCCTGCTCCAGCTCATTAGCACCCTTCCACTTTGAAACAAGTCCGCCAAACTGGATATCATCCACACAGCAGCTCATTATATGTCTGCCCACTACCACTTCGTCTTTATCAAGGCCTCCGCCTATGAGGGTACGACCCTTAAAGCGTAGGGTTTTACCGTAATAGTTTTCTTCTTCCTCGTTTATGTTGGCATACCAGATGGCATAATCCTTATCTTCGATTTCCACCACATCCTTATTCAGGTCAAAGGGCAGCGGGTCTTCGATGTTGTCGATTTCCACATCATTGGGACCATACTCGTATAGAATATCGCATCTTCTGTTAGCCGCTCTAACCACCTTATGGAATTTCATCTTGTCCATTACTCTGGAAAATCTGTTAAAAACTAAGGTTTCCGCAGATTTCATCTTGTCGTAGACCAGCTGCCTCATATTGTCGTTGTAGTTGAGGAAGGTTGTGCCGTCAAAGAAGGCCATTTCCTGATATACCATCCAATTTCGCGGCATAGCTTCATAGAGCTTGTCCAAGCTCCACATGCCGTTATATTCTATTATTATCTTTTCACATCTTGTGGTGTCCTGCAATAGCTTCATATATTGGTACATGAGCTTTTCCGGACTGTCGATTTTCCTGATTGCCACACTTTTGTCCATAAATTTATCAGGTATATATTCCTCTTCGCCATCCTCGCAGAGAATTAAAAGAGTTTTAAGTCCGTCATTAAACTTGGGATCCTCCAGGGTTTCCTGAATAAAGGTAGTCTTTCCGCTATCCAAAAATCCTGTGAAAAGATATACGGGGATTGCTCTTTCAGCCATATCAAAATCCGCCTCTCCTAAACTCCAAAAAGCTCTTCTATGCTTTCTTTTTCCACTTGGGTTCCTATGACACAAATTCTGCCTATGATTCCCGCCTGACCTCTTCGTATATCCACTTCGCCAGGTATATAGTCAAAGTGGAACCAATCACCTTCAGTAGCTTCTATTATGCCTTTGGCTCTCAACACTTGCCCGTATGAGGTAAAATCGGAAAGCTTGCTCAGCATATCTCTGATGCTGCCCTCGTCAAACTTCTTGGTGGTTTCAATTCCTATTGAATTGAAAACATCCTCAGCATGGTGGTGGCCATGGTCGTGATGGTGGTCATGATGATGATCGTGATGGTCGTGTCCGCAGCCGCAGTCGTGGTCATGGTCGTGATGATGATCATGGTGGTCGTGCTCGCAGCCGCAGTCATGGTCATGATGGCCGTGGTGATCGTGCTCACATTCGTAGTCATGGTCGTGGTCATGGTGGCCGTGTTCACCGTGTTTACAGCCTTCAGAATGGCCGTGAGAATGTTCTTTCAGTTCACCCATGACAGCCCTTAAAGTATCTCTTCCTTCCATAGCCTCCAGTATGCCTTGGCCTGTTAGCTTCTCCCATGCAGTGGTTATGATAGTAGCATCCGCATTTTTTTCTCTTATGAGGTGAAGCACATTTTCCAGCTTGGCTTCTTCCATACCGTCGGTGTGGCTGAGTACTATGGCGGCGGCGTTTTCAATCTGATTATTGTAAAACTCGCCGAAATTCTTCATATATACCTTTGCTTTTTTCGCATCCACTACGGAGACAATGCCGTTTATGGTAAGCTGTGGGATCTCCGCCTGTTTGACGGCGGAAATAATGTCCGACAGCTTGCCCACTCCTGAGGGCTCTATTAGTATTCTCTCCGGCTCATACTCGGAGACCACCTGTCCCAAAGCCTTTGCAAAATCTCCTACCAAGCTGCAACAAATACAGCCTGAGTTCATCTCGTTTATTTGGATGCCTGCCTCTTTCAGAAAGCCTCCGTCTATGCCTATTTCTCCGAATTCGTTTTCTATGAGAACAACCTTTTCTCCTTTATAGGCCTCTTCAAGGAGCTTCTTTATAAGCGTGGTTTTACCTGCGCCTAAAAACCCCGAAAAAATATCTACTTTTATCATATCTTCTTCCTTTTCTTTATATAAATTGAGATTTATTTTTTTCTACCTTAGCATTATACCCCTTTTACGTTTAGTTTTCAATTGACAATCCCCGGTGCCCGCCTACTCATAAAATCGGAGCCCGTTCCTGATATTCAATCACTTAAGCCTATTTGCTCAATGCCAGATTTACCGGCACACTTCCCCTTATTTCGGCAAAATCCTCCCCCACTTCACATTCATAGGCTAAGACCTCTACACCTGCTTTATGGGCTTCCCTGAGAGCCTTTCCGAAGTTGGGGTCATGGCTGTCGTTGGGTCTCATCTCTTTCATCCCTGCCATTTGAAGCACAAAAATGATATATGCTTTGTAGCCTTCCACCTTAGCCTTCACCAGCTCTCTCACATGTTTTGCTCCCCTCTCCGTAGGTGCATCGGGAAAGCTGGAAAGGGCATCTTCCTCCAAGGTGACACCTTTCACCTCTATGAAGCCTCTTTGCCCTTTTTCGTCTTCCACATAAAAATCAAATCTTGAGTCTCCATAGGTTTTCTCAGGCCTTATGCAGCAAAGCTTTTCCATGCCCGGGAGGATAATCCTGCCATCTTCCAAGGCCTCCTTTACCAATTTGTTAGGCGCTTGGGAATCCATGTTTACGAGAAAGGCGCCTCTGTCCGTGCTTTTTTCCACCGTCACCAAAGAGAACTCCATTTTCCTTGTACCCATTTTATGGCGAAAATCCTCCAGGAAAACCTTTGCTCCCTGAGGAAGGATTTCCTTGCAGCGTCCCGTATTCTTAACATGAACCTGTTTTTCTTCACCCTCCACCAAGCACCGTGCTACAAAGCGGTTTGGCCTTTCCAAGAAAACAGCCGGAACTGTTTTATCATATTTCATATAGCTACCTCATATTGATATTCAGATTATTGGAGTATAACAGAAAATCCTTCCATTAACAAGGTAGGCTCCATGGTTAAAATGCAAAAAAAAGAAAGGGCTATAGGCTAACCCTCTCTATTCTTTCCTTAGGCTAATGCAGCCCCTAAGCTTTTGCATTCAGATAAGGCTCTGTCGTCGGGACTCTCGTTACAGATAACGTAGTCGCAAACCATAACTGCTCCGGCATCCTTGCAGGTTTTGTCCCAATCACGCATCCATTCTCCGTCTCCCCATCCGTAGGAACCGAAGAGGGCTATTCTCTTTCCTGACAGCTTTCCTAAGCAAGCGTTGAACATGGGCTCAAACTCCTCTTCCTCCAACACTTCTGCACCCATGGAGGGGCATCCGAAGGCTATCCCGTCAAAGGCGTCCATCTTATCCGCGGAAAATTCCGCTGCGGTGAAAAGCTCCACCTCTGCGCCTGCTCCCTTTGCGCCTTCCACTACTCCGTCGGCCATGGCCTCTGTATTCCCTGTACCGCTCCAATATACGACTGCAACCTTTTTCATATTCTCTTCCTACCTTTCTGTTTTGTATATTAAACCACTACTGTGAGTCGTTCCATAGGTGTACCCTTTTTCCATTGGGTCAAATAAACGGATGTGCATTTCTTGTACTTAATAAAAAGCTTTTCCGCCTTTTCTTTGTCACCGTAGACCTTCCAGGCACCTCTTAGCTTGTAACCGCAGGAACCTTGGGAAATGAAGCCCTTTACATCTTCCGTAGGGTAGCCCAAGAAGAGTCCGATTTCATGAGGAAAGCTTTCCCTTTCCTTAAGCCTCTCCCTCAGCTCCGCCAGATACTCCGAGACCGTTTCCCCTCTATACCCCTTTTCTGTCAACAGCTGGGCTCTTCGCTTTTCCACAAAGTCCTTCTTAAGAAGCTCCGGACGATATACATATATGAGGGCTCTCCCATTTTCGTATTTTAGAGGAATGATCCTTACCCCTTTTGAACAAAGACACTTATTTAAGCCCCTGATAGAACGGGTCATCTCCTCTTGAGTTTTAAAACGAAAGCCGAATAGATTTCCCGTCTTTATGCCTGCCAAAGTTGGTGAGCAATGTTTCAGTATGGTTTCCCCTGACATATTTTCTCCTTATGTTTAAAAATTTACCCCTACCCATAGGCTAACCGGCATACTCCATCTCTGTAATTAAGTTAGCACAGGCTAACCCATGGGCCAAAAAATATCCGCTCCCCTGCGGTTGAACATTTTCATTTTACATCTTTAGCTTTTATTTGTCAAGGTCTCCGTTATAATTTTAACCGTTTTTTCTGCCATAAGACTTCCATGTGCCCATATATTTAAAAGGCAGAAAGATAGCTTTCTTTCCGCCTTTACGTCATTGCTTCTATTTAATCATTCCCATAAGCTTTTTAAGACTGGGCATATTACCCTTGTAAAGTGCCATGGCCTTGTATATTTTGCCCGACAAGAGAGTGAGTACAATAATGGTGATAGTCACTATTGCCAGCGACAATAATCCCTTCGCTATAGAAATTCCTCCCAGCAGCACCTTTGCAGGTGTAACCATTACAGCTGTAAAGGGTACCAGATCCATCCATGCGTTTTCCGCTGTGGCTCCGTCCATTCCTCCTGCGCCGAGAGCTACAAAGAAGCAGGCTAAAATCACCAGGACGAAGAGTCCGTTAGTAGCTGCCAAATCCTCTTGCTTTCCGGCTATGGCTCCGCCTACACCGGCAAGGCTGCAGTATAGCAATATGCCTGAAAGGGCCAACACTATGGCTAATATAAGGTTTATAGGGCTTATCATATTTTGTGCTATGCCCGTAGCCATATCTATGAGTTCTTTTATCAGCATAGTGCTTTTGGGGTTTATCATGCGGGCAATCAGACCTCCGCCGTATAATCCTGCTCCTACGGACAGTAGCCATATTATAAGCTGCATCATGCCTGACAGTGCTACCGCCAAGAGTTTTCCAAGGATCACCGCTGCCGGTTTAACGGAAACCAGAAGGGTTTCCATCAGCTTGGAGTTCTTTTCCATGACAATATTTCCTGCCACTGTTTGTCCGTACATTATAGCAAAGAAGTATAATACCATAATATTTAAATAGGAAACTACCATGGCCAATAGATTTGAAGGATCGAATTCCTTTTCATCCTCTCCCGTTATGGCCTTGTTGTAATCCTCCTGTATGGCCGAACCCGCATATTCGAGTACGTCGGATACAGCTTGAGCAGTCTCCTTGTTTATTCCGCTTTTCCCTGGCCTGACTACATTCAGGTTATAGGTTCTGCCCACCTGGTCTACCAGCAAAATCAGTTTCCCCTTTTCTGCCTTGACATAGGTCGCTGCCTTTTCCAAGCCACCCTCGTATTCGGTGAAGGTGAAGTCGGTACCTGTCTGCTCCTCTAACAGGGGTTCCAGCTTTGACAGGTCGATTTTATCCGTAGTGTTGTCTATTAACAGTATTTCATCAACGGTTGCAAAATCAACCTTTTCTTCGTTAGCAACCTCCTTGCCTCCATCGGCATCCTTGGCGGACAATTCCTTTGTAACCAAAATGGCCACAGGCAGCAGAAAGCAGAGCATGCTCACTATTAGGGTTGTAACGATATAGGATTTCAGTTTTACCTGGTTTTTGAAGGTGAAAGCGAATACTTTATCGAAGCCCTTTAACTGTTCATTCATATCACTTTTCCTCCTTCCTGATACCAACTCTGAGAATTTCTCCGAATTTTAATCTCTTACCCTTGTAGAATACAAGGCTGTCATAGACCTTTCCGGAAATCACATATATAGCGCCTATACCTGCCAGCTGTATGGCCCACGATATGATTATATGGGACCAGCCTACATATCCCAACATAAAATTTACAGGAGCGGCAAAGGCTGAAAAAGGCGGGCAAAGAGTGGTGAACATAGCAGTTCCTTTACCTATGCTTGACAAGGTTACAGCTCCCATATAGCCTATAAGTATGGAGAAGTTACCTGCCATAGCCGCCTGATCCGTTTCCTCTACTGAGGAGCAGCCCGCTCCAAAGAGGGAGGATATCATGGAAAACATGAGAAATGCCATGGCCATGGATACCAGAATTACAATCACTATAGCCGGTCCCAGATTTAAGAGTTCTGTAGAGATGCCCAGATTTTTCAGGACTCCTCCTACAAAGGAAACATCTCTGAACATGGATGTAATCCCATAGGATATGGCAAAGCCGGACGCAAGCAGGCCTACCCAGCCCAATATAAAGGCCATAACAGCTAAAATCTTTCCAAAAATCATGTCCTTGGAGTTTATGCTCACCATAAGGGTTTCCACTAATTTGGATGTCTTTTCTTCTATTATGCTCCTTACCACATAGGTGCCGGCAAACATGTTTATTATCATCAGTAGTATAGAGTATCCGTACTGGACACCATACCTGGTATCAAAGTCGTCGCTACCCTTTTTTAAGTATTCTGACAGAGTATATGCCTGTGAACTGAAGCTTATAGTGCCTTGGGTTTCTCCGCCTAAAAATATGGAGGCCACAGGCACAGCTAATATTACTATTGCAGCCATAACCATAAAGGTTACCCTGTTTCCCTTACGCTTTATCAGTTGTCCAAGAGTAAAGGAAAAAACCTTTCCCGTATTACTCATGAACTTCACCTACTTTTTCTATGAATATCTCATGAAGGCTGGGTTCCCTCAAGTCGAAGGTTATTATGGTAAAGCCTTTATGAGACAGGGTTCGCAAAATTTCGTTGCCCTGATTTTCGTCGGTGACTTTGATCTCATACTCCTTTTCTTTGCTGTTTATTATCCTGCCGCCTACTGCCTCTATGATTTCCTGCGGTGAACCTTCGCCCTCAACCTTCAGCCTGAGATTAACTCTTCCGTAGCTCTTCTTAATATCGTTTAAATTTCCCTGAAGAACGGCTTTTGAACGGTTCATTATGGTAATATCCGTGCAAAACTCCTCCACCGTAGCCATCTGATGGCTGGACATTATGAGGTATTTGCCCTTGGATATCTCTTCTCTTATGACGCTCTTGAAAATATCCGTATTTACAGGGTCAAGGCCCGACAAGGGCTCATCCAGTATTATCAATTCCGGGTCTGAAAGCAGGGCTACCATCATCTGAATTTTCTGTTGGTTTCCCTTTGAAAGCTGGTCTGCCAGCTTAGGCTTTACTTTCTTTTGTCTCTTAACCGGCCTTTTAGTATCATTAAGAGTACCTTCCCCACCATGGGCGGCCTCCTCCATAGCTCTGAATTTTTCAGGATAGAGATATTCCTCAGCCTCCAGGCGTTTGGCCCAATAGGCAATCCTTTCTTTGGCCACTTCTTTGGAAATTCCTCTCAGTGTGGCAAAATACATGAGCTGGTCCATGAGAGAATATTTAGGATACAAGCCTCTTTCCTCAGCTAAATATCCCACATTGCAGGTGCCCACGTTAAGAGGCTTTCCGTTCCACAGAACTTCACCTCCGTCCTTCTCCAGCATTCCCAGCATCATTCTTATGGATGTGGTCTTGCCTGCTCCGTTAGTTCCTAACAGGGCATATACCCCCGGCTTTTCCATCTCAAAGCTGAGATTTTCCACCGCCACCTTATCTCCGTAATTTTTACAAAGATTTTTAACTACCAATGACATTTTTTTTCGTCCCCCTATTCTTTCGCTGTCTTGAAATATAGTCTTTTACAATGCAGTTATTATACACGTCTCAGCCACTTTTTGTCCACAGATTTTTATTGAAAATATAGTAGTAAACAGATATCAAAGTATATATCCTTCTGTTTTGCGATGCTTCTTGATTATCCTCATTGCAGAAAAGGAGCCGCCGAAGCAACTCCTTTTCCTAAGCATAATATTCTAAGATTTCTCTCCTTATTTATTAAAGAAATTCACCATTCCTATAATAAAGAATATGAAGATTATAACCGGTAACACGTTGGTGCAGTAGCCTCTCATCCAGCCTTTTATCTTAAGACCTTTACCTGTATTGGCCTCAGCCATAAACTTATCCCAGCCGAAGCTCTTGCTTCTGGTGGAGAAAAGAACGAATACCAAGGAGCCTAAGGGTAAGATGATATTGCTTACCATGAAGTCTTCCAAATCCATTATGTTGGTCTCTCCGCCCAGGGGATGAATGCCTGAAAGCACATTGAAGCCCAAGGCTGCGGGCAAGGACAACAGAATGATTCCTATACCGCAAATTATGGAAGCCTTTCTTCTGCTCCAGTTTGTAAGTCCTCTGATGGAGGAAAGTATGGTTTCAAATACTGCCAATACGGTTGAAAATGCGGCAAAGGTCAGGAAGAGGAAGAACAAAGCTCCCCAGATCCTTCCGCCGGCCATGTTGTTGAAGATATTTGGTAAGGTCACGAAAACAAGGCTGGGGCCTGCTCCCGGTTCAACTCCGTAGGTAAAGCATGTAGGGAATATGATTAAACCTGCTACGATTGCCACGAAGGTATCCAGAAATACTACATTTACAGACTCTCCTAAGAGAGATCTTTCCTTTCCGATGTAGCTTCCGAAGATAGCCATAGAGCCCATACCAACGCTGAGGGTAAAGAAGGCCTGATTCATGGCTGCTACTACTACTTCCCAGGTGATTTTTCCGAAATCGGGAACCAGGTAGAAGTTAAGACCTTCCTTTGCGCCGCTCATGGTAAAACCGTTGAAGGCCAGCACTACCATAATCACCAGAAGTGCAAGCATCATATATTTTGTAACTCTTTCCAGGCCGCCCTTAAGGCTGAAGGACAGAACAAAGAAACCCAATAATATTACCACGGTAGCAGAGGTTATGAGACGCACCGGGTCTCCGCAAAGCTCTCCGAAAGCAGTGTTCAGTTGGTCTGCATTCATTCCGGCGAATTGACCTGTCAAGGTTCCGTAGAAATAGTACAGCATCCAGCCGGCAACCACGGTATAGAAACACATGAGTATAATATTCCCTGCCAAAGACACATAACCGTGCCAATGCCACTTGGTTCCCTTCGCCGCCAACTTGGGATACAGCTTCACAATGCTTTCCTGGCTGGCACGACCTAAGGCAAACTCCATGGTCATAGCCGGTACGCCCAACAGCACCAGGAAAATTACATAGAGAAGAACAAAGGCTCCCCCGCCGTACTGACCGCAAAGCCAAGGGAACTTCCATACATTTCCTACGCCTATGGCACATCCTGCACTTAGCAAAATGAAGCCTAATCTGCTTCCTAATCTTTCTCTTTCCATAAACAAAATCTCCGTCCTTATAAATTTTCCATTCTGTCCTTCTTATCTGACAAAATACATTTTCCCCAGTATAATACAGATTTTGCTAAATGTAAAGAATTTTCTGAAAATTCTTAAAATATTTTTGCGTGGTTTTGAAGGAGCCTGCAGTTGGTCAAGATGGCTGTTATATGGGAATTAATCACCCTTTCCAATCCTCTCGTAGCAGAGCGTACATAGCCGCATCTACGATTCCCTTGTTGCTCCAGTCCGCTTGTCTCATGGTGCCCTCATATTTCAGTCCGCATTTTTTCATAACATTTCCCGAATGGGGATTATTAGGGTCATGCTGGGCTTCTATCCTGTTTGCCTTCACCTCATCAAAAAGGAATGGTATGATGGCCTTAAAGGCCTCGCTGGTAATGCCTTGATGCCACCAATTGACTCCTAAGCAGTAGCCTATGTGAACCTTATCCGTTTTCTCGTCCTGATCAACTACGGAAATACAGCCTATGGGCTCACCCAGTTCTTTTAGCTCTATGGCCCACTGATAGAAGGCTTTATTTTCATATTCCCCAACCCATTGGGAAAATATTTCTTTTACACCCTCTATATTCTTATAGGCCTGCCATCTCAAATATTCCGTCACCCTTTCGTCGCTTTCAAAGTTCCGAAAGGCAGGCGAAACATCATCCATGGTCAAAGGCCTTAAAATCAAGCGTTCCGTCTCTATTCTCTTGGTTCCCTTATGCTCCATATTGGTCTCCTTTAATTAAATGTTAAATCTATTTTAATGAAAAATCAGGATTTTGCAAGTGTTTTGTAGGCGGGGACTGCTGCCGGGTGCCGGTGGCAGTCAGCAATTTTCAGCTCACCGGCATATTAAGCGGGTATATTCAAGTGGAAGAGTCTTCTTGGAAATGATATAATATTTTGGGATTGCAAAACTATTTTCTGCACTGTCCATAGTCCCCTTGTCAAAGAAGCTTTGCTCCTTTGATGTGCTCTTTTCCACCATTGTAAAAGACGGCTTGCTTTACTTTTAGTCTATGGCCTTGCATAATGATGGTAAAGAAGCACATACAGCTTAGAAAATATCAGAGAAAGAGGCGATATAATGAGTATAGGAAATCATATTTCAACTATCCGCAAAGAGCATAATCTGACCCAGGAAAAGTTCGGCGAAATCTTTCATGTAACAAGACAGACGGTCTCCAACTGGGAAAACGAAAAAAGCTATCCGGATTTGCAGCTGCTTATAGATATAAGCGACAGGTTTGGAATTTCTCTTGATATTTTGTTAAAGGAGGATTCAAAGATGGTAAGGACAATAGATAAAGACAGAATGCTGGGAAAACTGAGATGGGAAAAGTCCATCATCAACTTTTGTGAAGGTGCAGGCACCGGACTGGTGGCCTCATGCCTCATGTCCCCCGCTTCACCGAGGCGAACGGCGATAATGATTGTAGGCTTTTCCATGATCGCCGTAGGCTGGATTATGCAAGCCATATCCGACAGGAAGGTTCTGAAGTATATAGAAGGTAGGGAGTAGGATTTATATTATAACCGAGAACCACAGATCGGTGGCGGGAGTGATTGATTTAATCTATTAATGTGTAATGTGGCACTGTAAGCCGATTTTGCAATAAAGGAGAAAATGGCTTAACTTTTTTGGGCGATTTTGGTGAAAAATAGTGTGATTTGCAGGGTTTGAGTGAGTTTATGGCGATTTGGCCCTACTTTTCAACCAAAAAGTTAAGCCAATTTCGGATTTTCTCCCAATTGGGCTTACATAGGTGCAATAGCAGAAACTTCAGTATAGGGAGGGAGCACAGATGAAAGAGGAAAACATAGCATATATTACAGGTTTAAGCGTCAAGGATGTGCCATGGAATCGTCTTACCACAGCCTATTCCAGAGGCACAGATTTTCCGGAGCACTTGGAAAAGCTTTTTAAGATGAGTAATCAGGAAGAAGTCAAAGAGTCCTTGGGATTTCTGTTTATGAACATGGAACACCAAAGTACCCTCTGGCACGCCACCCCCTTCGCCATGATCTTTTTATGCCGAATTTTGGAGCATGCTCTCTCTGAAAGCAAAAACAAGGAAGTTGCCCGATTCTTGACTGAAGAGCTGTTGGACTTTATCCTATGCGTTTTGCAATGCTTTCATGACTGCAACGAAATAGAGCATCCTGAACCCCTGCCCTTGTTCGTGGACATGCTGGATGAGAAGTTCCTTTGGTCGGAAGAATACGATGAAGTTGCTGATTTGATGCGATATGAGGATGATGAAGTGTTCCCCGGAGATTTATTCTACAGCTTCTATTTCTACTCTTGGCAAGCCATCCTGGCCTACAAAAATGTGTTTGTAAAAGATGTGCCCGAGGAGTTTGCTCCCAAAATCGCAGTGATTTTAGAGGCACTATAGGTCAAATGGTGGATATTATGTACCTGCAAAATTCAGTTCAAAAAGTTTAAAAGGATTCCTTTAATGGTTTAGGGAATCCTTTTGTCGTTTTATGACTATTTTTCCTTTGGCGAGGTAATGGTACATCAAATTTCTTTATCGGAAATCCCCCCTACTTCACCGCGAAGATTCTGCCCAGACTGTAGGCTACCAGGCCTTTCATTTCCAGTACGGTGACGAGGCCGTTGACTTCCACTATGGTCTTATTAAGTGTGCTGCACAGAAAATCCGTGGACACCTCCCCCTGCTCCTTTACCAGTCGGTACAGGGCTTCTTCCCCTTCTCCCAGCTGTGCCTTCTCCTCCTCGGAGATGCTCGGCTCCACTCCCATGGCTAGGAAAACATCATCCACCACCGTTACGATGGCTGCTCCGTCGGCGATGAGCTTATTGGTACCCAAGCTGAAGTGGGCATTTATGTTTCCCGGCACCGCCATTACCGTCTTTCCTTGGCTCGCTCCTATTTCCGCCGTTATAAGGGAGCCGCTGTTGGTGCCTGCTTCAACCACCACAATGACCTCCGACAGGGCGGAGATTATCCGATTCCTCTCGGGAAACATATAGGGTTTAGGGGCTGTGCCCGGCGGATATTCGGAGACGATGAGGCCACTTTCTTTTATCTCTTCATATAGCTTCATGTTTTCCTTAGGGTAGCACACATCTATGCCGCAGCCTAAAACTGCTATGGTTTCGCCCTTGCTTTTCAACGCACCTAAGTGTCCAAAGCTGTCTATGCCCTTAGCCATGCCGCTGACCAGCACCACGCCGTTTTCCGCCGCCTCTTTTCCGATTCTCATGGCCACCTGTTTACCGTATTCGCTGGCTTTCCGTGAGCCTACCACGGCAACTGCCCTCTTCTTTAGCAGCCTCAAATCCCCTATGCAAAACAGCCTCTCCGGAGGATTATCAATCTCCGCCAACTTTTCCGGATAAAGCTCTTCGCCTTTTTCTACCACTTTTACTAGATTTTTATCCACTTCTCTTCCTATTCCTTTTCAAAACCCGTAAAGAAACGGGTGTAATTCAAGGCCGCCGCTAAGTGGTACATGGCGATTCGCTCCTCTCCCGCCAAATCCGCCACTGTCCTTGCCAGCTTCAGCACCTTATGATACCTTCTGGGGCTCATCTTGTACTTTTCGTAGGCCTCCTTCATAAAGTTTTTTTCCTTTTTCTCCAAAATGCAAAATCTGCCTATATGGACCTCTCCCATTTCGCTGTTTGTGTTGAAATTCAAGCCTTTGAACCGTTCCTTTTGCATGGCTCGTGCCGTCATCACCTTTTCCTTCATGACCTTGGAAGAGTCCGACTCCTGCCCGGTGAGGGCCCTGTAATTCACTCTGGAAATCTCTACGCACATGTCTATCCTCTCCAAAATCGGACCGGAAATCCTTCCTCGATACTGGTCTATCTCTCTTTGAGTACACCTGCACTGATGCTCCAAGTCCCCCAAGTAGCCACACCGGCATGGATTTGTAGCTCCGACCAGTATGAATTTTGCTGGAAAGTCATAGACCTGACCCCGCCGCATAATACCTATATGCTTTTCTTCCATAGGTTTCCTGAGCAGCTCTATTTGCTCTCTTGAAAACTCTAAAAATTCATCTATGAAAAGAACTCCGTTGTTTGCCATGGATACCTCCCCCGGCAAGGGCTCGTATCCACCTCCCAGGATTCCTGCGGAGGTAATCCTTTTATTCAGCTGTCTGAAGGGTCTTTGGTTCACTATGGGAAAATCCTTATCAAGAGCTCCCGCCAGAGAATATACCATGGAGGTTTCCAGCTTTTCCTCCGCCGTCATGTCGGGTAAAATAGTTGGTATTCTCTTTGCCAGCATGGTTTTCCCCGTTCCCGGTGAACCAAGCATTAGCAGGCCGTGACTTCCTGCCACCGCCACGGTTATGGCTTCCTTCCCTGCCCAATGACCCTTTACATCAGAAAAATCCAAGTGTGAAATCTCCAAGGCTTCATCGGCTATACCCCTATCTTCATAAGGCTCCAGCCTTTCCTCCCCCGAAAGGTGCTTCATCAGCTGGACCAAATTCTTTACGCATATCAACTTCACTTCTGTTCCCTTTGTGGCAAGATAAGCCTCTCTGCCGTTATCCTCCGGAAGATAGATTTCCTTTACTTTCCCCAAGAGACCGCTCATCATGGGTAGTATGCCTTTTACGGGTATAAGTCGGCCGTCCAAAGCCAGCTCACCTATAAAAGCTTTGTCCAAAAGCCGATTTTCATGGAATTTTCCCACCCATTCATCGGTAGTTGCCATGACACCCATGGCTATGGCCAAATCGAAATGACTGCCTCGCTTATGGACCCAGGCCGGTGAAAGATTGACGGTTACGCGACCTTTGGGAAAGGGCAATCCGCTGTTCTGAATAGCCCCCTTAACCCTGTCGGCGGCCTCCTTGACGGCCCTATCCCCCAAACCTATAACATTAAAGGCGGGAAGCCCTCTGGCCGAATCCACCTCCACCGCCACCTGTATTCCTTCTATGCCGCTTAAAGCCGCTGTTTTCGTGATACTAAACAAAGCTCCTCCTAAAATCTTAAGTTCTCAATGTGCTCTGCTGAAATTTCTATAACCTGAAAATCGATGGCATCATAGGAGGGCCTCTTCTCTGCCAAATAGCACTTGGCACAGTTCCTGATATGGCGGCGCTTTTCCCGATTTACCGCCTCCCTGCCCAAGCCGAAGCTTTGGCTGCTGCGGGTCTTGACCTCAACAAAGGCCAGGAGGCTGCCCTTAGTGGCCACAATATCCAGCTCTCCGAATTTACAGGTATAGTTTCTGTCAGCTATATCATAGCCCCTTCTGCGCAAAATCACTTCCGCCAGGTCCTCTCCCGCATTGCCGAGAGTTTTATTATTTGCCTCCATCAGTTTCCTCCTATATTTTCTTATTGGAAATATTTTACATTATATGTCATATATTGTCAATATATGTATTTACATTTTTTTACAACTTGTCTCTTGTTCTCTGAAACTGTGGGAGAAGAATTTTCATATATCATAGTTTTTTCAACGATTTTATAGTATAATGTACATATTATAAACGAGTTTCCTTCTGAAGGATAAAAGAGGAAAAAACCTAAAAAAGAGGTAAAACAATGCTTGATAATAAATTAGGAATCACAAATTCTGCCGATCTGGCCCGGGAAGAAGAACGGCTCAGCAAGAAAAAGGCTCTTCAGCTCTTTGAGGAAGGTTTTTTAGACAATCTGCCACCGGGAAAATTTTCTACCCTTAAAGCAATTCATGAGTATATGTTCGAAGACATTTATGACTTTGCCGGAAAAACCCGCAACGTGAACATTTCCAAAGGGAATTTCCGCTTTGCACCCCTCATGTATCTGGAAGCCGCTCTTGAAAATATAGACAAAATGCCTCAATCCGATTTTGACCAAATCGTAGAAAAGTATGTGGAAATGAACATCGCCCACCCCTTTAGAGAGGGCAACGGTCGCAGCACTCGAATTTGGCTGGATCATATTTTCAAAACAGAAATAGGAAAGGTTGTAGATTGGAGCAAGATTGACAAGGAAGATTACCTGATGGCAATGGAGCGCAGTCCTATTAAAGACATAGAGATTAAGCATCTTTTAAGGTCTGCATTGACCGATGAAATTCACAGCCGAGAAATGTATATGAAAGGTATAGACCACAGCTATTACTACGAAGGCTACACCATCTTTAAAACAGAAGAATTATAATCACATAAAAACACCGAGAGGGCGTCCTGCCTTCTCGGTGTTTTCTTACTCTATATTATCTTTTTATATTCTCTTTCAGAGACAAATTCCACTACATCTTAGGCTTGGGGATTCTGCTCTGAATGTCCTGCATCAAGGGATCCGTAG
>JBHADF010000058.1:0-2604 GCA_041854955.1 Anaerovoracaceae bacterium
AGGTAACTATAGGGAAAGTGCAACAGAAACATACCGCCGAAACAGTTAGGCTGTGGTAAGGTTGAAATGGTGAGGTAAGAGCTCACCGGGGCTGTGGTAACACAGCTTCCGTGTAAACCCCACTCGGAGCAAGGCCAAATAGGGATTATGAGGGGCTGCCCGTTCCTCCCCGAAAGGTAGGCCGCTGGAGCTTGATGGCGACATCAAGTCGAGAAAGATGATTGTCTAATACAGAACCCGGCTTATAGCTCTGCCCAATATAAAACATAGACTGTTTTCTATGATTTTCATAGAATGCGGTCTTTTTAATTAAAAAACCCCCGGTGGCTTCGGGGTTTTCAAGTCTAAAATTTATTGGTTACTTCCAATGCCTCAAGAAGCTTGATATCTTGGTGCTTCTCCATGAAATAGTTTAGTGTAAAGCGATTTGCAAAGAGAATGAGGGGACGCTGGAAACGGTCGAAGACCAGCATTTGACGTGAATCCAAGGCGGAACGAACCTGGTCTAGGGCTGCCTGGTCGTCGGCAGGAATGTCCACCCATCTAACAACGCTGAAATCAAGAGAATTCATTCTAATCTCTGCATTATATTCATTTTTCAGACGATACTCAAACACTTCAAATTGCAGCTGTCCTACGGCACCGATGACAACTTCGTTATATTGGTTCCGATATACCTGTATGGCACCTTCCTGTGCCAGCTGGTCCACACCTTTTTGGAATTGCTTTGCCTTCATAGTGTCCTTAGGGGAGACCATGGCGTACAATTCGGCCGGGAAGGTGGGGAGTGGCTCAAAGAAGAGCTCCTCCTTGGTAGTTGTAAGCGTATCTCCTATTTGGTAATTGCCCACATCATAAATTCCTATTATATCTCCGGCGATGGCGGTTTCCACATTTTCTCTCTGGTTGGCCATAAGCATGGTGGATTGGGCCAGCTTCATTTCCTTACCCGTTCTGGAAAGGGTTACAGACATGCCGCGACTGAAGGTACCTGAGCATATTCTGAAAAAGGCTAATCTGTCTCGGTGAGCAGGATTCATATTTGCTTGGATTTTAAATATGAATCCGCTGAAGAAATCATCTGTAGGTGCCACCTGAACCTGATTGCCTGCCAAGGTGGCGGTTCTAAGGCCGGGAGCAGGGGACATATCAAGGAAATGCTTTAAAAATTGAGTAGTTCCGAAGTCGGCTAAAGCAGAGCCGAAGAACACAGGAGAAAGCTTACCGCTGTCTACAGCTGTTCTGTCAAAGTCATTTCCCGCACCCTGTATCAGTTCAATCTCATCTCTGAGGGCGGAAAGGTTGTAGCCTGCTATTTCACCCTCAAGCTCAGGTCCGAATACTCCTTGTTCACCCAGGGTCATGGTCTTTCCTGCTTTGTATAGTACAACTTCGTTGGTGAGAAGGTCGTAAACTCCTTCAAAATTAAGCCCGTTTCCGATTGGCCATGTAACGGGAACCGATGGGAGTCCCAAAACATCCTCAAGCTCTTGAACCAGATCGAAGGGATCCTTGGTTTCTCTGTCCAGCTTATTTATGAAAGTGAAAATGGGAATGCCTCTCATGGAGCAAACCTTAAACAGCTTTTCAGTCTGTGCCTCAATACCCTTTGCACCATCTATGACCATGACTACCGAATCCACAGAGGTGAGAATTCTGTATGTGTCCTCTCCGAAATCGTTATGACCCGGTGTATCCATAATGGATATTACCTTGCCCTCATATTCAAACTGCATTACGGAGGAGGTTACGGAAATTCCACGCTGCTTCTCTATTTCCATCCAATCGGAGGTGGCAAATTTGGAGTTTCGACGGGCTTTTACGGTGCCGGCCTCCCTTATGGCGCCACCGTGAAGCAGGAGCTTCTCTGTTAAAGTGGTCTTTCCTGCGTCGGGATGGGAAATAATGCCGAAAATACGCCGTTTTTCTATATTTGAACTTCTGTCTGTCATATACCTGTACCTTTCAGTGATCTTATTTTATCTAATTTCAAAACATAATTATATTACCATAAATCTTGAAATTGTAAAGGAAATGTTGTATTATATAACACTATACGAAAAGAGAAAAGGCGAGTGGTAAAATGGAAATAAAAGAAAATAAGATGGGGGTTATGCCCATAAGAAAGTTATTATATAGCATGTCTTGGCCTGCTATACTTTCCATGACCATAAATGCCCTTTATAATATAGTGGACAGCATGTTTGTGGCTCAGCTGGGGGAAGACGCTTTGTCGGCCGTATCTCTGGTGGGGCCCTTTCAATTCTTAATTGTAGCTGTAGGTGTGGGCAGTGGTGTAGGTGCCAACTCTCTAATTTCAAGAAAGCTGGGGGAAAAGGACCAGAAGGCGGCAGATCAGGCGGCCAGTACCACGGTTTTCATTGGGATTATAAACTACGTTCTTTTCCTGTTTTTAGGAACAATGTTTCCAAAACTGTTTTTGGGAGCCTTTATATCGGAAGGATCCTATATATATGAAGCGGGCTACGCTTATCTGGCAATCATTTGCTTCGGATCCCTGTTTTTCCAAACGGAGATGCAGATTGTAAAAATATTACAGGCCACAGGAAATATGATAGCTCCCATGAAATGCAGCATTACGGG
>JBHADF010000059.1:0-18612 GCA_041854955.1 Anaerovoracaceae bacterium
TTCTTTAAGGCTCACGTCAAATATGTAGGCCAGCTCCTCAAAGAGCATCTTTTCCGCATCCCTGAGAAATTTCTCATCGGAAGCATGAAGCTTTTTACCTTGCTTTTCCTGTTTTTCCCTATGGACATGGAGATTTTGCGTCATTGCGACTATATCCTCGCTGCTTCCGCAGAGCAAAATTTCCTTATATACGCGTTGCCTCGCCCTTTCGTTATCTATCCAAGCTAAGGCATCTATTTTAGTATCCTCTATGAGCCTGCGGGCCTGTTCCACAGAAAGCACCGCCCTCATGCGCTCCATAATCTTCTCGTTTTTACAGGGCACATAGACCGTTTCACCCGGCCTCTTAAGCGGGCTCAAAATATAATACTTTATAACTTCTCCATCAAATTTCTTTTCGGTAATATCATCTATTTTACAGAGACCGTCTGTCCCGTATACTACAACATCTCCCATCTTATACATTTATAGTTCCTCTCTATTCAAGCACCGCAATCCCGTATGAATATAGTATAACACAGATTTGTGGAGATTTCGAGGGAAATTAGCATATTCCTGCTTTTTCTTAAATTTCTCCCCTTTAAGAATGCTTAAAACATGGACAGCTGATCCGTCTCCGCCATACCGGCAAAGATTCCGTGGTTTTTCATAGCTTCTACCACAGACTTGTTCAATCTGGCCCTGATTACAGCTTCCTCTATGGTTTCATAGGGCTTCTTCTGATTTTCCTCATAGAGAGCTATGGCCACCGTTTCTCCAACACCTTCTATGGCCAGGAAGGGAAGCTGTACCTTACCGTCCAGCACGTTGAACTTCTTTGCCAGGGAGGTTTTCAGGTTGGCCGGAATAAAGTCAAAGCCTCTGGCATACATCTCGTAGGCCACCTCCAGCACTGTATATTCGTCCTTTTCCTTTGCAGTGGCATTGGTGCTCTTGGCCGCTATCCTGTCCATCTTATCCAAGATGGCCCTCTTACCTGCCAAGATGGTCTCAGCGTCAAAGTTGGCCGCCTTGGTTGTAAAATAGGTGGCATAAAACTCTACAGGATAATATACCTTGAACCAAGCCATTCTGAAGGACATCATAACATATGCTACGGCATGAGCTCTGGGGAACATGTACTGTATCTTTATGCAGGAATCTATGTACCAATCAGGAACGCCGTGGTCCTTCATAAGGTTTCTGTGCTCTTCCGTCAAAGGCTTATTCTTTCTGACAATCTCCATTATGGTGAAGGCTGTCTTGTTTTCTATCCCCTTCAGCATGAGATAGTTCATTATGTCGTCTCGCGTAGATATAACCTCCCTCATGGTGGCCGTGCCCGACTTTATGTAGTCCTGAGCGTTGTTAAGCCATACATCGGTTCCATGGGAGAAGCCTGAAATTCTGACCAAATCGGCAAACTTGTCCGGATGAATATCGTCCAGCATCTGCCTGGTGAAAGGTGTTCCGAATTCGGGTATGGCAAAGGTTCCATGGGTCTGGGTATACTCCCTGTCCTTTATGTCTAAGGCCTCGATGCCGTTGAATATGCTCAGTACCTTCCTGTCCGTCAGGTCGATGGTCAAAGGATTTACCCCTGTCAAGTCCTGAAGCTGCCTCAGCATCTGTGGCACATCGTGTCCCAGCACATCCAGCTTCAGCAAGTTCTTATCTATCTTGTGATAGTCGAAGTGGGTGGTAATAATATCGGAAGATGAATCGTTGGCAGGATGCTGTATGGGGCAGAATTCAAAGATTTCATGGTCATCAGGTACTATTACTATTCCTCCCGGATGCTGTCCCGTAGTCTTCTTTACTCCGGTGCAGCCCTGGGCCAGTCTGTCCGCCTCGTATTTATTTATGGGGATTTCCCTTTCCTCAAAATACTTCATGACATAGCCATAGGCAGTCTTATCCGCTACGGAGCCTACGGTTCCCGCCTTATAAACGTTCTTTTCTCCGAAGATTTCTCCCACATACTTATGGGCTGTGGCCTGATATTCCCCCGCAAAATTCAAGTCGATATCCGGCTCCTTATCTCCGTCAAAGCCTAAGAAGGTGGCAAAGGGAATGGTAAAGCCGTCCCTCTTCATGGGAGTTCCGCACTTAGGGCAATCCATGGGTGGCATATCTATGCCACAGTCAAATTCATTCATATTTCCCCATATAATTTCCTTACACTCAGGGCATATATAATGGGGTTCCAAAGGATTTACCTCCGTAATTCCCGCCATGGTTGCGGCAAAGGAGGAACCTACGGATCCCCTGGAGCCTACCAGATAGCCGTCTTCCAAGGATTTGTTTACCAGCATCTGAGCGCTTACATACATGACGGCATAGCCGTTATCTATGATGGAGGAAAGCTCCTTTTCCAAACGCTCTCCGATTCTGTCGGGCAGAGGGTCTCCATACATTTCATGAGCCTTCTTCATGCAGCTTTCCCTTAGGGTTTCCTTGTCTCCTTCAATCTTAGGGGGGAACTTTCCCTTGGGCACGGGACTTACCTCTCCACTTACCATATCGGCTACCATATTGCTGTTTTTTATAACCACCTCTATGGCCTTTTCTTTTCCTAAATAGGAAAACTCCTCCAGCATTTCCTCCGTAGTCCTCATGTAGAGTCCCTGGCCGTTGCTTTCCTGGTCACCGAAGCCCAGGCCCGCCATGATGATGTTTCTGTATATGGCATCGTCTGCAGAGCCGTAATGAGCATCTGTTGTGGCTATAACCGGCTTGCCCAGCTTTTCACCGAGACGGCAGATAGCCAGGTTTACCCTTCTAAGGTCATCGTCGTTCTTTATTTTTTCTCCGTTGAAATAATAGTCCTTTTCAAACATGAACCTGTTATTTATGACAGGCTGGATTTCCAAATAGTCATATCTGGAGGCTATCTCCTCCTGCCTCTCCGGACTTTCGGCTTCCTTTACATGGTGGCCCTGCTTGTTGCTCCAGGTGTACTTTATAAAGGACTGATACACCTCTCCCGCTTCGCAGGCGGCGCCTATTATAAGGCCTTCCCTGTGGGCTTCCAGCATGGACCAGGGAATCCTGGGCCTGTGGTAGAAATAGTTCAGATGGGAATAGGATACCAGCTTGTATATGTTCTTTAAGCCCTCTTGGTCCTTAGCCAAAATTATAATGTGATTTATATGCTTTTTCTTGTATTCAATAGTTCCGTCTTCCCTTCGAGATTCCCTGTCATCGAAGACATAGCCCTCTAAACCGTATATGAGCTTTATGGGTCTGCCGGCCTTTGTCTGCTTTGCAGCTTCTTCTGCTGCATCGGGGAAGGCTTGAACAACGCCGTGATCTGTTATGGCTATGGCCGGTTGTCCCCAGAGGGCTGCCTGCTTCACCACATCGGCGGCCTCGTTAAGACCGTCCATGGAGCTCATTTTCGTATGAATATGGAGCTCTACTCTTTTTCCAAAAGCACAGTTATCCATATTGTCATGGCCCATTGAGTCAAGCTTTTCCACAGATTTCATCTCGACGGTATTCATATTTTCAAATCTGTCGAACTGTACCTCTCCCTGTATCTTAACTCCGTCTCCCACCTTCAGATGCTCTTCCAGTTCATTCATCTTGCTTTCCGTTACAAAAGCCTTGGTGCAGATGGTAGTCTTTTTATCAGTAATCAACAGTGTTGCCAGATAGCTTCCGCTCTTAAGTTTTCTCTTGGTTATTCTGAAGAGGATTCCCTCCACTATAACATTCCCCAGCTCCGGTGATATATGGCTGAGCTCGGCGGTCTTGTTCCCTTTGATGGGCTTTCCCATGATGCGGTTTCCTTCTGCCGGAAGTTCCTTTTGCCGCCTTTTCCATTGGCCCTTCTGCGGGAAATCCCCTTTTGGCTGATTGAAGCTACCACGGCCTTCCTCTTGAGTACCGCCGGCTTCCTGTGCCGCCGCACGGGCTTTTAACTCCTCCGCATATTCTCTGACAGAGCCTTCTATCTCTTCTCTTTCACAATCTATAAAGAGTTTTTCCTTTTCCTGATATATCTCATCATCATTGACGAACACAATGTCCGTCTCTATGCCGAAGGTGTCCATTAAAATTCTTTCAAACTCCTTCTTGACGAATTTGTTCAGCTGTTCCGTTGCCAACTTTCCGAAGGCTCCTATGATTACACTGTCACCCTCAAAGCTTATGTTTTCCATATCCATGGCATTGGTAAAGGCGGCAAAGCCTCCATTGAGAATTTTAGCCATATATGGAATATAGTTTCTGATAATTGCCCTCTCCTCCATGATCATGTCAGAAAAGTCAAATTCAAACTCCACCTTGTCTACGACAGCTATCTTGTTTATTATTAATGCCTCCAGCCTTTCCTTATCCAAAAAAGGCAACACAAAATTCATGGTCATGGGCAGTCTCAAAAGGCCCTCTTCCTGAACCAGTACCGCCTTACCAATCTCATAATTGCACTTCTTATCAGCTGCAATTTCCTTATTTATACTGTCCCAATCCACAATCCGTTGGATTAAATCCTTCATAAATCTTCCTCGATGGCTACGATCAGTTCTTCTGCCAGTTGTCTTTCCTCTACGGTTTTAATTATTTTTCCTTTTTTAAATATGAGACCCTTGCCATCGCCTCCGGCCACTCCGAAATCAGCTTCGGCAGCCTCTCCAGGTCCGTTTACGGCACAGCCCATTACAGCTATCCTCATGGACTTCCGTCCTTGGGCTGCCAGCTTTTCCTCCAAAGGCTTCAGCTTCTCCTCCACCTCTGCTGCCAGGGCTTCCAAATTTATCCTTGTCCTGCCGCAGGTAGGGCATGAAACCACATCTATGGTAGAGGGCAGCATATCCAGACTGCGCAAAATATCCCTTGCCAAAAGCACCTCTTCCACCGGGTCTGCCGTAAGAGAAACTCTCATGGTATCGCCTATGCCTTCCAAAAGCAGGGCTCCTATGCCCACAGAGGATTTTACCCTTCCCATTTTCAGAGTTCCAGCCTCTGTAACGCCTATGTGTATGGGATGCTCCGTTTGTCCTGCCAGAAGCTTATGGGCTCTGTGGTTAAGAACCACCTGGGACGCCTTTAAGGAAACAACCAAATTGTCATAGCCTAAATCTTCTATGAGCTTAAGGTTATTTATAGCGCTCTCGGCCAAGGCTTCCGCTGTAACAGCGCCGTACTTTGCCAAAAGAGGCTTTTCCAAAGAGCCGGAATTAACACCTACTCTTATGGGTATATCTCTTTCCTTGGCGCAGTCCACCACAGCCTTAAGTCGGGTTATATCACCGATGTTGCCGGGATTTATTCTTACCTTGTCGGCCCCCTTTTCCATGGCCAAAACGGCCAAGCGATAATCGAAATGTATGTCTGCCACCAGAGGCGTTCTCAGTCCATTCTGGCGCAGAAAATTCTTTACTTCTCCGAAAACCTCCGCCGCCTCACGGTCCGGCACGGCGATTCTCACAATGTCGCAGCCCACATCTGACAGACCTTCAATCTGTCTAATCAATCCCTTTTTATCATGGGAGTCCACATTGGTCATGGACTGAATAGCCACAGGGTTTCCTCCACCTATGACCACATCTCCTATTCTGACAAGCTTTGACATACTACCTCCTATCAGCCTAAAAGCCGTACTATATCATTTTTCGTTACATATAGCATAAGGCCCATGAGCAGCACAATGCCCACGGTATGAACCACACCCTCCACCTTGGCGGATACAGGCCTACCCGTAATCCAACTGTATATTACAAAAATTATTCTTCCTCCATCCAGTGCAGGTAAAGGAAGCATGTTTATAAGGGCCAGGTTCAGGCAGATCATAGCCGTAAGGAAACCATAATACCAAACCCCCTTATCTATGGATTGGTTCACCATGGAAACCACTCCCACGGGCCCTGCCAATTCTTCTGTGCTCACCTGTCCTGTGAAAATTTGTTTTATGGCCGTAAACATAACCTTTCCCATATTCCAGGTGGATTGGGCACCCACCACCACAGATTTAAATGGGTTATGGCTTACCCTGCAGCTAATTCCCACAGCGTAGCTTTTAACTAGGGTACCGTCTTCTGCAGTCAACTCCCTCATCTCAGGCGTTACGGAAATGCTTACCTTTTCCTTCTGTCTTTCCACGGTGAAGGTCATGGTCTTCCCCTGGCTCTTCTGCAGTATGGACACCACTTCCGACCATTCTTTTATGGGAGTTCCGTCTATTTCCAGAATTTTATCTCCTGCCTGAAGCTGAGCCGTAGCTGCGGGAGAACCCTCAGTCACCTTCTTGACTTCCGTAGTTGGAAAGCCGGTGATGCCTACGATCAAAGACATGATGAGGAAAGCACAGAGCACATTCATAGCCGAGCCTGCAGCCAAGATGATTATCTTTTGCCAAGGCTTCTTGTTGTTGAAGGCCCTCGGGTTACGGGGTTTGTTCTCGGCAGCCGAATCCTCCTCGGTGCTTCCGTCCTCTCCTTCCATGGCGCAAAAGCCACCTATGGGAAAAAGTCTTATGCTCTGCAGGGTTTCCCCTTTTTGCCGCTTCCATATTACAGGTCCCATGCCGAAGGCAAATTCCTTCACCTCCACATCGCATTTCTTAGCGGCTATATAGTGCCCCAATTCATGGGGAAATATCATTACAAAGAACAATAATATTGCTAATATTGCTGTTATCATTTTTCATTCCTTTCAATTTTTTATTTTGCCATTTCCGCAACTCTTATTCTGGCCTCTCGGTCGATTTCCAAAATTCCGGAAATATCTGCGTTATATACGGGCTCATAGCCTTCCATGAATTTATCCAAAATTCGTTGAATCTCTATAAACCTTATTTTCTTTTCCAAAAACATGCCAACCAGTGCTTCATTGGCTCCGTTGAGAGCAGCACCGCAGCTTCCGCCTGCTTCCAAGGCTCTGTAAGCCAGCTCCAAGCATTTGAAAACTTGTGTGTCCGGTCTTTCGAAGGTCAGCCTTGAAGCCTCTTCAAAAAAGTTCAGGCTTTTTTCATTGCTGCTAATCCTGTCCGGGTATCCCAGGGCCAGGCTTATGGGTATTTTCATGTCGGGAAGTCCCATCTGACCTATAACGGAATTGTCCATATATTCCACGGCTGAGTGAAGTATGGATTGAGGATGAATCAGCACCTGTATTTTAGCAGGCTCTACATTAAAAAGCCATTTTGCTTCTATGACTTCCAGACCCTTGTTCATCAAGGTGGCCGAATCTACAGTTATCTTTGGTCCCATGCTCCACTTGGGATGGTTCAAGGCCTGCTCTAAGGTGACAGCTTCCAGCTCCTCCAAGGTTTTACCTCTGAAGGGTCCTCCTGAGCAGGTCAGTAAAATCTTCTTTATCTTACGGCCTTCATTTCCCTCTATACACTGGAAAATGGCCGAATGTTCGCTATCTACCGGCAGCAGCTTCACTCCTGCTTCGCAGGTAGCCTTCTCAATGATAGCTCCGCCTGCTACCAAGGTTTCCTTGTTGGCCAGGGCTATATCCTTGCCTGTCTTTACTGCCATATAGGTGGGCTCCAGGCCCATAATGCCCACCAAGCCGTTGAGCATCACATGATAATCAGCCTTTGCTGCCTCCTTTAGGCCTTCCCTGCCCCAAAGGAAGTCTGTTTCCGGAAAGCTTTTGCTTAACCGGATAGCGTCCTCTTCCATTTGGGTGACAGCTATTTCCGGTTTAAATTCCTTTAGTTGTTCTTCAAAGAGACTTGTATTTCTGCCACAGGTTAGACAGAAGGCCCGGAACCTGTCCGGATTTTCCCTTATGACCTGCAAGCTTTGAGTTCCTATGGAGCCGGTGGCCCCGAATACGGCTATTTTCTTCAAAGAAAGTCCTCCTAATATCCCTTTCCCGTGAAATTTATCCTATGAGCGTGGCAATGGTTATGACATAGTACACTGCAGGAGCAACGAAAAGCACACTGTCAAATCTGTCTAAAATGCCACCGTGGCCGGGAATCAAATTGCCATAATCCTTTATACCCATCTGTCTTTTAAAGGCTGAGGCTGAAAGGTCTCCCAGCTGAGCTGCTACGCTTCCGAAGATACCTATGAAAATACATACAAGCCACATATCCCGTGCCGCTAGAAGGCCGAATAAGGTGCATAGTATCACGCTTCCGGCCATACCGCCCAAGGCTCCCTCTACACTTTTCTTGGGTGAAAGTCCCGGGCAAAGCTTATGCTTGCCCATGCTTATGCCTACGAAATATGCAAAGATATCCGTACCGAAGGAAGCCAACAGTACAAGCCATATTAGAATCCTGTAGGAAGAGAAATCTATCATAACCATGTGGTAGAATAACAATACCACATACAGCATCCCAAAAAGGGTAGATGTCATGTCGGCCATCTTTCTCTTTTCCACATTGAAGCCGTATATCATAGAGCTGATAACTGCTAAAAAGGTCCAAAGGGTCAGGGCTGTATGAGTTGGCAGAACACCTTGCAAAACCAAGAGGTGCAGGCCATACATGACCAGTATGGAGCCGTAGCCCACCGCGAAGGAAGGCTTTGCTCCGGCGCTTTCCGCACCCTTGTAAAACTCTCTAAGTCCAATGGCAGAAACCACAAGGCCGGCTGCCGCCAGCCAAAGGCCTCCCAGCCAAATAATAATCAGAAAGGGCAGCATCAGGCATGCCGAAATAATTCTCGTCTTCATCTATCTTCCTCCAAAGCGTCGTCCTCGCTGTGAGAACTCCCTTACTATTTCTTCAAACTCCTCCGGTGTAAATTCAGGCCACAGAGACGGACTGAAAAACAGCTCGCTGTAGGCTGTCTGCCACAGCAGAAAATTCGAAAGTCTCATCTCTCCGCTGGTTCTTATGATAAGATCCGGGTCAGGTATGTGGTCGTTTTCTTCACCTGTATAAAGCTTTGCGGATACCAGCTCCTCGGTTATATCTTCCACCGAAAGGAGGCCCTCCTTCACATCTTTTGCGATAAGCTTCATGGCTCGGCATATTTCAGCTCTGCTGCCGTAGTTTAGCGCTATATTGAATTGCAGGCCGGTGTTTTCTTCCGTTTCCTTAAGTGTCTTATCTATGGCATTTATGGCCGTCTTAGGCAGTCTTTCCTTATACTCTCCTAAAATTCTTACCCTTACATTGTTTTCCTTCAGTTCTCTAAGCTCAATGGCAGCGAATTTTACAAGGAGCTCGAAGATTCCGCCCACCTCTTCACCGGAGCGTTTCCAGTTTTCCGTGGAAAATGCGTAAACAGTCAGATATTTGATGCCAAGGACATCGGCCCTTTTTATTATCTCCTTCATAGACAGCATGCCCTGATTATGGCCTGCCAGCCTGTTTACGCCCTTCTTTTCGGCCCAACGTCCGTTGCCGTCCATTATGATGCCCACATGAGTAGGAAGCTTAATATTTTCCGTCATTTTTTCTCCCTATAAAGATAGGCCACTTCACAGTGGCCAATATCCTATACTTCCATGATTTCTTTATCTTTTGCAGCCACCATATCGTCAATATCCTTTACGGTCTTATCAGCTGCCTTCTGAATATCGTCTAAGGCCTTTTTCAGGTCATCCTCTGTTATGGCATGATCCTTTTCCAATTTTTTCAATGCCTCGTTAGCTTCTCTTCTCAGATTTCTTATGGCTACCTTGCAGTCTTCCGCCATTTTCTTTACGGTCTTGGTCAGCTCTTTTCTTCTTTCCTCAGTAACCTGGGGGATGGCAAGTCTGATGCACTTTCCGTCATTGGCCGGATTTATTCCTATGTTGGCCACATTTATAGCCTTCTCGATTTCGGGAATGGACTTGGGGTCAAAGGGTGTTATAAGCAAGGTTCTGGGGTCAGGCACCGACACGTTGGCCAGGTTCTTTAAGGGTGTGGGGGAGCCGTAATAATCCACCATAACCCTGTCCAATAAAGAGGGGTTGGCCCTTCCGGCTCTAACCGTATTCAATTCTTCTTTGAGCACCGATAAGGTCTTTTGGCTTTTTTCAGCTAAGCCTTGTTTAATAGTTTCCATCTCTATTTCCTCCTAATATTATCCCGTATCTATTTTATAATGGTTCCGATTTTCTCGCCTTGAATGGCCTTAAGGACATTCCCTTCTTCGGCGATGGCGAAAACGTGAATTTTAACATTGTTGTCCTTGCAAAGGGTTGCGGCGGTTAAGTCCATAACCTTCAGGTTCTTTTCAACCACATCCATGTGACTCATCTCGTCAAACTTTTTAGCATTGGGATTGGTCACCGGGTCCGAATCATAAACCGCATCTATATTTTTAGCCAGCAGGATGACTTCGGCATCTATCTCCGCAGCTCTGAGGGCGGCTGCCGTATCTGTAGAGAAGAAGGGATTTCCCGTTCCTGCTCCGAATATGACCACATCGCCGTGCTCCAAGTGTGATAAGGCTCTGCGACGAGCGTAAGGCTCTGCCACTTCCCTTATTTCCAAGGCGGTCTGAACCTTTGCCGAAACACCTATGGCTAAAAAGGCATCCTGTAAAGCCATGGAATTCATCACCGTAGCCAGCATGCCCATGTAGTCTGCCGTGGCTCTGTCCATATCTCCCGAAGTTCTTCCTCTCCAGAAGTTTCCGCCGCCTACCACTATGGCGACCTCAACTCCCAAGTCGTGTATTTGCTTTACTTCCTCAGCTACCTTTCTGGTCATTTCCGGATTTATACCGAACTTTTGGCTTCCCGCCAGAGCTTCTCCGCTGATTTTAAGCAAAACTCGCTTATATACAGGTTTCATAACAACCTCCTAATAAAATCTCTAAGGGGTATTATACCATAATACCCCTTTTCAATAAAGTCTTTTTTAAGTTTTCCCAAGCCTTTTTCTCGGCGATTTTGAGGCAAAATTTCTTGAATCCACAGGTGCCGGTTATCCGGCTTATTCTCTCTCTTTCACCTGTTTTTTTATTTCCTCTGCATACTCCATTCCTCCTTTATAGTCATTTCCGTCAGAAGGCTTCGACAGATATTCCTCCAGGGGGAAAGGATCCGCATCGTCGATGCTTCCCCAAGCATAAATCCCCTCCACTTTTATGAGCTTACCGTCTTTTCCGAAGGTTGCTATCAAATCATAGGCCCCTTCCGCATCTTGATCCATATCTTCAATGGTCATATTTATGTCTAAAAGTACTTCGTTTAGTAGATTCTTTTCATATTTGCTGATTTCTTTAGAGTTTGCCCGTTCCTACAGCTCTTTGTAGTTCTTAACCCCTATGCCGGCCATCAAGCCTCTATAATAGTCATCCTCGTCCACATTAGGTTTTTTCTTCAGCTTCTTGTCATACTTAAGCATGCAAAAATACTCATCATATTCCGCCGCGGATTTTCTGAGAGTTTCTCCTTCTATCCTTACGTTGTCCACATCATATTACTCCAAATCATTCTCTACGATTTGAGCTGTGGCTTCCAGGACTGCCTTTTCATCAAAGGCTATTTTCTTGTCCCTTGATAAATACAAGAAAGCCGTCATCCCCACCAAGATTAAAACAAGTACAACAATTATCAGCTTTAAATTTTTCCCTTTCATCTCATTCTCCTTTCATCTCCTTATTGAACCTACCGGATATTCCAGAAAAAAAACCGCATGCCTTAATCTGACATACGGTTAATAGAAATCCGATTTATTTGTCATGGTGATGGCCTTATTCACATACTCTAAATAAGCGCAACCGATAACAAACACTCAATTTATGATTTGATGATACTATCAGCATGACAGTTTGTCAAGCCAACACACTGCAAATAGTAGGCATCTATCCTTATTTTGTAAAGCTTTCCTTTATCTTAGCTCTCTCCATAACCTTCAGGAAGAAGAATATGAGCACAGGTTCTATGACCAGCATAATTCCTATCTGAGGCAGTCTGGAAACTATCAAAGGGAAGTAGGGAGAGCCGTAGAGGATTGACAGCCAAAGAGGTGTCAGCCAGAGAGAAATACCCAGCTGTTCCAAGGCCGTAACCGCTCCTATGCGCTTGTAATCCTGCTTTTTATAGAGGAAGATTCCCATTATTACGCCTGATAAAATGGCATTTAAGGTAAAGCCGGGGAAGAATTTTCCCGTAGGAAAAAGAGTTGCCCCCAACACATCGGATACAAGTCCTACTGTAGCAGCAGGAAAAGGTCCGTAGAGATAAGCCGTCATGAATATGGGAAGGAAGGCAAAGCCTATTCTCATATTCCATGCGTTGATGGAGAGGAAACGGGCTAAAACGATGTGCATAGCCACCATTATGCCCATGACCACTAACATTTGGGTGTTGATTTTTTTCTGATTCATTATAAAACTCCTTTCTGTAGTTGCTACAGGAAGGGGTTATAAGCTTCTTGCAGCAGCGGACGCAGGTATAGCAACGCGGATTTTGCAACACAGGTGCAGTCCTTCGTCCCTCGGCAACATCCCATCCTCAGGCACTTGACGCGCTATCCTTACTCTACATTAAAATATATTTACTTCCTTTCAACTCCATTGGTCAGCTTTTTAAACAAGGGTATTGCAAAGCCTCCCACAGAATTGCCCAGGGTAGTAACGATGATAAATATGACAGCTTCTCCGCTCCACATTTTTCCCATAGAAAGGAAAAACATGTTGGCGATGCTGTGCTCATAGCCGGAAGCTATAAAGACCAGGACTCCGAAAGCCAGGGAAAGATATTTTCCCAGTTCGTGAGGGTTGCTTTTAAAGCCTTCCACGGCAAAATATATGAGCATATTGCAGAAGATTGCCAGTATGAAAATGCTCCAAAGGCTGTCTTCCAGCTTTACATGGGATATGGCCTCCGCTCTTTCCGAAATCACATTCATTCGTGTGAGGGAAACCAGGTATGCCACCAGCAGGCAGCCGGCCAGATTGCCAAACCATACGATGACGGTATCCAGCAAGTAGCCGGGCTTGTTTTCAAAGATATAGCACACTCGGCCGGTAAACAGGGCAAAGCCTTGAGTTATGATAGTAAACAGGCCTATGAGGAACAGCAAAGAGCCGTAGATGAAATTATCCACCGCCAAATAGGCCACTCCGCCGAAGGAGATGCACATTCCTCCTATGACAGCATATAAAAATGTCTTAACTCTCTCCATTGATGTTCATTTCTCCATACATCTTCTCTGCCGCTTCCACCACATGGGATATGAGAACCCCGGTAGTTACGGTGCCCACACCTCCCGGCACAGGTGTTATTGCCTCTACAAAATCCGACACCTGCTGAAAATCCACATCTCCGGATATTCCCCCTGTTTCAGGGTCCGGATTGATTCCCACATCTATGATGATCTGGGAGGGATTGGTGTATTCCTTTCCTACGGAATGGAGCCTGCCCATAGCCGCGATTAAAATGTCGGCTTCAGCGGCTATTTCTGCCGCCTTTTGTGTTTTAGAGTGACAGATGGTAACCGTAGCATCCTTCTCCATGAGCATCATGGCCACAGGTCTGCCTATAACCAGAGAACGGCCTAAAACCACGGCCCTTTTCCCCTTTAGCTCTATATCGTAATGCTTGAGGATTTCCATAGCCGCCTGAGCGGTACAAGGGGGAAAGCCTCTACCGTTGCCCGTGAAAACGCCTGCCAGAGAGCCGTCGGTAATACCGTCCACATCCTTTTCGGGTCTAAGCATTTTTCTTGCCTTCTCCTCGTCCAGATGGCCGGGCAAGGGTCTAAACATCAATATGCCGTGGATTTGCTCGTCCTCGTTCAAGCTCTGAAGAACTCGGTCAAAATCTTCTTGAGACACGTCCTTTGGCAAGGCTTCCACCTTAACAGCCACGCCTACCTTCTCACATCTTTTCAGAGCCGAATTTTCATAGGCTATATCCTCCGGTCTCTCACCTACCCTGAAGATGCACAGGGTGGGCGTTATTCCCTTTTGGGCAAGTCCTTCCACCGCTTGGCTTATGGCCTTGTTTATAGCCTCCGTCACCGGAGCCCCTTTCAAAAGCTTACTCATATTTTGCTCCTTGTTTTTTACACATAATAATATGGGCCTTTTCAGCAAAATCTGCTGTATACACTTTGATAGACAGCCTCCGCCATTTCGGAAAACTTTTCCAGATTGCTGTCTATGAATCCATTTATTTCCTCCGCATAAGCCCTGTCTTTCATCAGCTTTGTGTTGACCTTTACATTTACGGCAGCACCGTACATGGCGGCTCTGCACATGGCCACTCCCGTAGCCGCATCGGAAACCACGAGAGGGTTCCCTTTCTCCGCAAACTCTCTCTGCATTTCAATAGCCTCCAAAGTCAATTTGAAGATCTCAAGAGGTGGCTCCGTCGCTTTTTTCAGGCATTCCTCCAGCAAAGCATCTCTTCCCGGCGTTTCCTTGGATATGCCGTAGGCTCTGCTTAAGGGCTCAAAGGCCTCCCCATCCTCTTCTATGAGGGCAAGGGACTTTCGCCTAAGGTCTTCCGCCTTTTCCATAAGTCTCTTCATATCCTCTTCCACAGGGGCATATTTCTCCTTGCCTACGGTCAGGGCTCCTACCATATTTCCCAAAGCCGTTCCTATGGCAGCTACAAGAGCGGAAGCACCGCCACCTCCGGGAACCGGCGCCGATGAAGCCAGCAGCTGAGTAAATTGGTCAAAGGTCTTGTTTTCAAACATAAGTCAACCTTTCCTTTCTTCTTAGAAAAGTCCGGAAATAACTCCGTTTTCGTCTACGTCTATTTTCTCTGCCGCAGGAACCTTTGGAAGTCCCGGCATGGTCATAATATCTCCTGTCAAAGCCACTATAAAGCCGGCTCCGGCGGATACCTTCAGGTTTCTGACCGTAACCGTAAAGCCTGTGGGGGCTCCCAAAAGGGTCTGATCATCTGAGAAGGAATACTGAGTCTTGGCCATACATATGGGCAGATTTCCGAAGCCTAAGTCGGCAAGCTGCTTTGCCTGCTTCTGAGCATTGGCTGTGAGGACAACACCATCGGCATGGTATATATCGGTACAGATAATCTTAAGCTTTTCTTCTATGGTCATTTCCTTTTCATAGGCATATTTGAATTCCTTAGGCTGGTCACAAAGTCTTACAACTTCCTCTGCCAAAGCTTTTCCGCCTTCTCCGCCCTTGGCCCAAACTTCCGAGAGAGCCACATTTACGCCTAAGGCCTTGCACTTTTCCTCAACGAGAGCCAGCTCCGCCTCCGTATCTGTGGGGAAAGCGTTGATAGCCACCACGCAAGGCAAGCCGAAGACGTTTTTAATGTTAGAAACATGCTGAAGCAGGTTGGGAAGGCCTTTTTCAAGAGCTGTCAGATTTTCCTCATTCAGGTCTGCCTTGGCTATACCGCCGTGGTATTTCAAGGCTCTTACCGTAGCTACTATTACCACCGCATCCGGGTTGAAGCCGGCCATTCTGCATTTTATATCCATGAACTTTTCAGCTCCCAAATCGGCAGCAAAGCCTGCTTCCGTCACGGCATAGTCTGCCAGCTTAAGAGCCATTTTGGTAGCCGTTATGGAGTTACAGCCGTGAGCTATATTGGCAAAGGGTCCGCCGTGGATAAAGGCGGGAGTTCCCTCTAAGGTCTGTACCAGGTTGGGCTTGAGAGCGTCCTTCAAGAGGGCAGCCATAGCTCCCTCCGCTTTAAGGTCGTGGGCTGTAACAGGTTTACCGTCAAAGGTGTAACCCACTATCATCTTGGCCAGTCTCTCTTTAAGGTCTAAGATATCTCCTGCCAGGCAGAGCACCGCCATTATCTCAGAGGCTACGGTGATTTCGAAGCCGTCTTCTCGGGGTACGCCCTGCATCCTTCCGCCCAGGCCGTCTATTATCTGTCTCAGCTGACGGTCGTTCATGTCTACCGCCCTTTTCCAGGTGATGGACTTAACATCTATGCCGAGAGAGTTGCCCTGCTGAATGTGGTTGTCCAACATGGCTGCCAGCAAATTGTTTGCTGCTCCGATGGCATGAAAATCTCCTGTAAAGTGAAGGTTTATATCTTCCATGGGAACCACCTGGGCATAGCCGCCGCCGGCAGCTCCTCCCTTTACTCCGAAAACAGGCCCCAGGGAAGGCTCTCTCAATGCAACCATGGCATTCTTGCCTATGGCTCTCAGTCCGTCAGCCAAGCCTACGGAAGTGGTAGTCTTTCCCTCTCCTGCCGGCGTGGGGGTTATGGCTGTAACCAATACCAGCTTGCCCATAGACTTTTCTGCCTTTTCCTTTAAGAGGGCATAGTCTATTTTAGCCTTATATTTTCCGTACTGCTCCAGGTACTTCTCATCTACACCTGCAGTTTTTGCAATTTCCGTAATATACTTTTTTTCGCACTCCTGTGCTATTTCGATATCTGTCTTAAATCCCATTAAATGAACCTCCTGTCCTTCGTAGAGAAATCTTTTTCTTTATTCATATATTATATTCCTGTCGTTTAATTAAGTAAAAGTATTTTTTTTAATCTTAAGTTGAAGTTTTATTCATCTTTAGCTTGTGAAGTAGGTCTTTAGGAGGTATAATCAATCGATAAGATTACATTGAGATTAAGTTAAAATTACGTTGAGATTACGGTCAAAGCAGGAGGTTTTACATGTCCCTTTACGCCTATCGCATTTTGGAAGAGGTTGCCGAAAGAGGCAGCTTCGTTAAAACGGCAGAGGCCCTCAGTCTTACTCCCTCCGCGGTGAGCCATGCCATTGCCAAGCTGGAGGAGGAATTCGGTTTTCACGTATTTAAGAGGAGCCGCGGCGGTACCTCCCTTACGGAAAACGGTGAGCGTATTTTGCCCTACATCAGAGCCATCAGCCATAGCAACGAAAACCTGAATCAGGAAATAAACCGAATCAAAAATCACGATGTGGGCGTAGTACGTATCGGCCTTTTCGCCTCGGTGGCCAGCAACTGGTTCATAAGCATTTTCAAGGACTTCAAGGAAAAATACCCCGGCATCGAGGTGGTAATGAACCAGGGCGGCTACGAGGATATAAGGACTTGGCTTCGGGAAAAGAAGGTGGACTTAGCCTTTACCACCGACAGAGTGGCGGCCGGCTTTGATTTTGTCCCCCTGATCAAGGACAATCTCATCTGCCTTGCCCCCGCTTCCTTCGTGCCGAAAAATGAAGCCTTCGTCACACCGGAGGATTTTGCCCATAACAATCTGATAATCCATCCGGAGTGCGAGGCCTTCGACGCCAAGGATTTCATCGAGGAGAACGGCATCCATGTGGGAACCTACTATGATGTCATCGAGCATCAAACCCTCTTCGCCATGGTAGGTGCAGGTCTGGGCATCTGCATCGCCCCCTCTATGGTAGCTGGTGAGGTGCCCCAAGATGTAAAGAAGCTGCCCATCCTGGGTTCCAACTGGCTCAGCCCCTACAGAACCATAGGTATCACCCTTTCCGAGCCCCAGGTGGTGTCACCGGCTACGGAGCTTTTAAAGGCGGAGATTTTGGAATTTCTGAAGGAGTAGCACTGGTGGGGCCCCGGGGTCCTATGGGTTTCCCGGCGGCTCTCCGTTTTGCCGGGTGGCAAGTAGCTGATGCCTGCGGCAGCCCAAGCCGCCAAAGGCGGGAATACCTATAAGCAATGGGGATTCCCTGAAGGAGTCGCCCGAGAGAGTCCAGGTCGGCAGAAGGCCGAAGCACATATAAGCAAAGGGGATTGCTGGGGGAGGTGCCCGATGCACCCCAGGTTGCCGAAAATCATACCAATCTCACCCTTTTGGCGGATTTGGCTAAGAAACCGATGAAAACCGTCATACCAAATCCCGATTTTTTCTCAGTTGGTATGACTGAGCCTCAATAATTTACAAAAAATGGCAATTTCGTCACACCAAACCTGCCTAAATAGCTCCACTGGTATGACAATTTACCCCACCGAGAAAATCCCACATTTTGTTCACCTGTATTAAGATAATCATTAAGATGACAAAAAAGGAGCATAACTGCTCCTTTTTCCTTTAAAGAGATCTTGTAAATATCTCTACACCTATCAATATCAGTATGGCACCACCTATGAACTGTGCCTTGTCTGCCACCTTTTCTCCCAGTTTTTCTCCGAACATAAGTCCGGCTACGCATATCACGAAGGTTACAATGCCTATCATAACGCTTCTCATGAAAGCCAGCGGTAAATCGTATTCCGTCATAGTGAAGCCTACGGAAATGGCATCTATGGAAGTGGCTATTCCCTGAAGGATTACGGTACCTACAGTCAGGCTTCCCTCGGCCTCTTCTTCCTTGTCCTTTTTAAGGCCGTCCATTATCATCTTGCCTCCCACATAGGCCAGCAGAAGCAGTGCCGTAACGGGAATGAGCTTTTCCAGCTGCTGAAATCTTTCCAGAGCGGTATGAAGCACAGCCCAGCCTATGAGGGGCATGGCGAACTGAAATCCGGCAAAGGTCAGAGCTATGGCATAGAGCTTCCGCTTCTTCATATTCACTTCCTGCAGCCCGTCTGCCACGGATACGGAAAATGCGTCCATAGCCAAACCGACTCCTAAAAAAATGCTGTTAAGCACCAGCTCTAAAGTCAATTTCATTTCAAACCTCAAAAAACGCCTGCCTCGGAAAAGCCCGAGTCAAGCAAATACAGAACTTTCTAATGATATACTATCTCCACTCTTTGTGTCAAGGAAATATGACAAAAGTACCAGTCAAAACTTCTTAGCTGTCAAGACATATGTTACACTTTTGAGAAATACTCCGATACTACTTGATTCGGACTTTTGAAGTTCAAA